>CAZFQF010000001.1:0-32158 GCA_964520725.1 uncultured Muribaculaceae bacterium
ATGAATGTTGAATCATCATTGTTGATTGTTCCAATAAACCATAGATTCTCAGGTAATTTAAATTTACCCTTGATAATATTTTTAGGATCATCTGGCCATCCACTTGTAACTAGTTCAACAATCCATTCATCTCTAGATGGCATCTCTAAAATGGATAACATTTCCGCAAAGTAATATTCAACCCGAGCAATGTTCATTTCATCTAGGATTACAGTATGAACATCGTCATTATAACCTGCAGTATAAAGTTCAGCTAAAACATCAGTTTCATTAAATTTTTTGGTAAACTCATTGAAATATCCTAAAAATTCGGTTTTATCTCGCCAAGAAGGCTCTACTGATGCTACACAAGAATCATTTTTAACATATTTACCCCAAGCATAAGCTAAGGAAGTTTTACCTGTTCCAGATATACCTTGAAGAATAACTAGCCTTCCACAAGCAAGTCCTGCTAGAAAACTTCTAATAATTCCCATGTCATAATAAAGTTTTAATTGACTTGCTGCATAGGCTTTAAAGTTTTCAGCTACCTCATTTAAAGTATAGCCATTAGCATATCTTTTAACTTTATAGTTTTTCATATTATTATCAATATTTGTTAATTTAGGGAATCTTGAATTAGCTGTATCAGTTTCTAGCTCTTCATTATTTTCTTCATCTGACATTAATTTTTCTTCTTCACCAGGTTTTAATCCTAATTGGGAAACCTTCATAGCCATTATTTCGTTTTTCTCTTTCATTAGCTTATCAACTTGTTTATATAAACTATCGATTTCATTTAATAGATCTTCTTGATTTAATTTAGTTCTTCCTGCCCTAATTGCTTTTCTGATTCCGAAAATTATTAGGGTTATAATAGATCCTAAGATAATAACTACAATTGCGATTACTAAACCTACTAATAACCATTCAGCACCAGAAAAACTATCTTGGTAGCTTGTTAAAATTGATTTATATTCATTATAATTAACAATTTGAACTATTCCTTTTCCAAAACCATTTAGGATATCCATTATCCCAGTGAAAAAGACAGAAATAAATTCGTAAAAAAATCTAAAAAATGTATTCATCTATTATTCACCTTCTATATTGTTAAACTTGCTATAAATATCATCATATATTACGTGACTTTCAATATCAACAGGAATATATGAATTTAACTTTTCAAAATTTTCATCCTTTTTATCAATAAAAATTATATTAGTCATATATAAATTGCTTCGATCTTTGGGCGGAATATTACTTCCATCTTTAAATCCTAAAGCAAACTTATATCCACTTTTTCGTATTCTTTTAATTATTTTTTTATTTGCTACTAAGTCCGCAAAATCAATTAAGATTATAATATGTGATTTTGCATATTCATCATCGATCATTTTTAATGTTCGCCATAATTTTTTTTCTTTTGTATATAAACTTACAGGTAAATTAACAATATATTTATTACTAAATTCTGCATTTAACATATTTTCAATAATTAAAGAAAGTAATAAATTAAATAGCACTGGCATTTTATCTTCAGCAATAATACCTTCTTCATATGTTTTATCAATAATATATTCACTATAAATTTTATTAAAAGTAACATTATGTTGTAATTCAGTAGCATATAAATCCTTTTTAGATTTTACTTTATTTAAATCTAAGTAGAAAACATTCGTTTCATTTTTCTTAAAGAAATATCTTAAGATTTCTTCATATGTTTTTTGAGCTGTAATAATATTGTCTATGATCATTGTAAGTTTTTCATTGTCCCAATCTTTATAATAATTAGTTATCTCACTACGATAAAATTCTTTTTTAGCTTTGGTTTCGCTAATTGATAATTTCGCTTCATCTAATGAGGCAATAATTTTAATGATTTCAACATATTTATCAACTTTTTCACTGTATTTAACATCTGCACCATTATATTCACTACATATTTCTTTAGCTACTAATTTTAGTATTTTGGCAATTTTAACACTAAATTTATTACCTTGATATTCTAAGTCTTTTTCATTATAGTAATTGTAATATTTAGCATGAACATAGGTTGTCATAAAAATATTTTTAATTGTGGGCTCATTGGTTTGGACTCGATCAACATCTTGTAAAATTTGAATGATCTCATTTAACTCATCTTTTTTGATATTAACAAAAGCATCAATCATATTTTTATTTTTACGAGTATTATTTTTTAATAATTCTAAATCAATTTTCGTTAAGCCTTCTTCAGATTCTTCTATTTTTACAACTGGTTCCACTTTTTCTTCTTTTGGCCCTTTATTTTGTTCTGCTAGTTCATTTTTAGCTATCTCTAGTAAAGTCTGGTCTAATTCATTTGTATCAACAGGAATTATTCTGAAAAATTGTGTTTTTTCTAATTCATCAACATGTTGATCATAATCTTCAAATACTTCTTCTTCTAAATCTAAAACTTCTATTTTTTCATCATCCATTATCACTTCTGTAATTTCTGATAATTCTTCAAGAGACATAACTTTATTATTAACCTCTTCCATTTCTTCATCAATTTTTAATAAATTTTCGCTGTTATCAAGATTATTATTAATAGAAATTTGTTCTTCTTCAATTACTTTTTGATTTTCTTTTTTAGATTCTTCAATCATCTCTTTAATTAGCTTTGTACGATTTTTGGTTTTATCTTCTGGTTGTGATTTTTTAAGTTCTTTTTTCTTATTGTTTTTTCTTAAAAATATTTTCTTTATTTTAATTTGAAACCCTTTAGTATCTTTTTCATCTTTCATTAAAGAGTCAAAAAGGAATAAAGTAATAAGTAACATTATTAGAACCCCAGGATTAAAAACAGTTTTTCTAAGAATTCCAAATCCACTTAATATTTTTGTTACTTTTCCAACTATTTGAGTTTGATCTACAGGAACATCTTTTCCACTATTAGCATCTCCCTTAGTAATATAGGTCCCATTATGAATTTCAACTACTCGGTGAGTGATGTATTCTTTATCTAATTTATAAGTAACAATGTCATTTAATTTAACTTTCGACTTAAATTTAACAATAATCCAATCTCCAGAACAAATTGTTTCTTCCATACTGTCAGTTTGAACTTCGAACATAGTATAACCAAAAAAATTGGCATAATCTTGCCCTAAAAGCTTAACTTGTACACCTGTATAAGTAGTTATTAATAAAATTATACTTAGTATTCCAATTAAAATATTAAGAAAGAAATTATTAATTTTGCTTATAAGTCCTTTTTTGTGTTGTGTCATACTATCCAACGCTCCTATATTATCCTATAATATATTTTATCACAGATTAAAGTCTTTTGTAAATCCATTTAGCAGTTTTTGTATCTTTTTGTAACTTAAAAAAGCCAGAATAAATTATTCTGATCTTTTTTAAGCAGTAATTTTTTTTTAAAAAATTTAATGTAATTAATACTTTTTTATCTCTGTGAGATAATATTTGCTATTACCAGCAGTATTTATGTAATATATTGAGTCACCTTGTAATTCATTGATAGGTCCAGAAGAAACAAGCTTTTCATTCACAACATCATAAACTAGCGCCATAAATCATTTTTCTTGGAACGAATCAATTTTAGTTGAACCAAACATCACAAGTTTAGCTGGCGAATTAACATCATAATCAATTTAGAAAAGTTTTTATCAACTTAATTATTTAAGGTTAACTTACTTTATCTTTTTTTTTAACTTTTTTAAATTTGTAAAATAAAAAATAACCTTTTACTGAGATCAGGTTATTTAATTGAACTTGATATAAATATTACTTAAAAGCTGATTCTAGAATTAGCTATTTTATTATCTTTAGTTATATTTTAATTATTTTCTTTACCTAATCTAATTTCGACGACTATCGCATATAATTCATAAATAAATACTAAGAAACTTGGAATCAAAATAATAAATAAAAATCCCCATGTTGACTGAATAACTGCTAAATAAGTCCCGATTTCTGGATATGTTTTAATAGAAGATCCGGCAACAAATTGCATATCATATGTTGCTCCATTTTTAAACGAAATTGCATTTTCATTATTATAAACTTCTCCAACTATTCCAATATCTACAACTGGTCTACCAGTTTTCTGAACTTTATAAACAAATAACTCGTCTCCAACTTTAATCTTTTCAAGAGCTTTACTTTGAACAATGACTGCGTCTCCCTTTTTATAATTTTCAGATGAAATTTGATCTCTAACAATAATCAAGGTTTTATCATCAAATGTAGTTACACCAAACTTCTTATCAATATTTAATAATAATAACGTATTGAAAATTACAAAAGCGAAAAAAAGTATTGCCACGATTCCTATAATAATATTTTTTATAAATTTAACTACCTTCATTGTTACCACCTTAATCTATAATATCATAAATATTCTCTGATATCAATTTATATTTTCTTTAAATAAATTTTTTCTATTTCTTCAGCTGTTAAAGCCTTATTATAAATACTGATTGCTTTAATATTTCCATTTAATGGATTTTTTTGATAGATAGCATCTTTATCATAACCGATTTTAATCGGTATTTGATCAGAAAAAACTATTTCTTCTAAGTTCCCTGTTTGATTTTCTTGATATAATTCTCCATTTAAATATATTTTACTTTTTGCATCTGGGCTATAAGTATATGTAATGAAATAATCTTCATTCTGATTAATAATAATTGAAGTAGAAAAAGCTTGATTACCGACTCCAATCATTAAAATATTATTATTTAAATACATTGAATATCCATTAGAATCTTGATTCTTTTTCATGATTAAATTTTGAGTTCCAACGATGCTTTTGGGATTAAAATAAGCAATTAAACTAACGCCATTAACATAGGAAGAATTATCTGATATCTCTATTCCCTGATTAATTCCATTTAAAGTTAAATTATTGCTTTTCCACTCAGGATTCCCAATTAAAGTACTTATCTTTTCTCCCGGATAAATTTCGGCAACTAACCCTTCAACTAAAGGAATTTCACAAGAATTTATAATAAAATTTTCTTTTGTTATCTCTTCATTATTTAAAGGATAAAATTTATAATTAATTACGGTATTTGCATTAATATTAGTTTCTATTTCATTTATTTTGTCATTTAAAGTAGTTTTATAGTTATTAAATAAATCTGGATTTTCATCAATTAATATTTTACTAGCATCCCACTTAATGTTGATACATTTTAAATCTTCTCTAATATTAGATAAAATTAGATTTCCGTGATCTTCATAATCAATATATTCTTTATTAATTCCTACCAAATTAAATAGTGGGTTTTTTAAGATAAATTTTCCCGATATTGTCTTTTTATATGGCGAAAGACTTTTAGCAGTTATTTCTACACTAAGCTCATTAAGATCGTAATTTTCATCAGTCGTAATTATCTTAACATATAAATCTTTAGTAGCAGTTTGTTTTCCCCATTTATAACCTTCTAGTTCACATTGAGTTTTATTAAAAGAACTAACATCTACTTCATCTTGTTTAGTATTAATACAGCCTTCATAAGCCGATAAAACCCCATTAAGATTATCTTTATCGGTATCATTTAAAACACATTTATTAGCTATTGATGCATCTCCTAAAATCTGGCAAGATACTTCATAATTAATATCATAATCTGTAACTAAAATATCGTTTTGACTATTCTTTAAATTTAATTTAATTTCTTCACCGAGCCAAAACTGATTTACTGTCTCTTTATCATCGGTATCTAAATAATCACTACTAAAATAGAACTCTTTAGATTCTAAATAATAATCCCAGACTACGTTAGTTACATATTTAGCAAAAGTATAAGTAATACTAAGAATAAATCCACTGACAACAACTAATATTAAGAGAACTAGATATTTTTTGATTTTCTTCATAAATATGTCACTCTCCATCCTCAGTATTTTGCCATGATTTTATTTCTAAATTTATATAATCTACTAACCCCGAATATTTTATATCATCATATTCACTAGGAAAATCTAGGATTAGTTTATAATTATTAATTTTTTCATCAGAATAATTCATTTGCTCAATAGGCATATTACAAACTAATTCATTTTCCTCGTTTCTAGAATAAGTTTCATCACAGATTCCTACTAAAATATCTTCTTCATTTGTAAGCTGATAAAGTTTAATTTCAAAAGGAATAAAATGGTATGTTTTTATAATAATTTGATAATTAATTAAAACTTCACTTTTTTTACCTTCGGAATTATTAGTCACTGAGAACAGATATTCTTTTTTATCTCCCGGAGTTAAATTAACAATTGGAACTTCAAAATTATCGACTTTTTCAGCATTGAAGATAAATTTAGCTATTTTTTGGTCTTTGATATTTAAATCAGCTCGTGAATATAACAAAGAATACGTTATTCCTAGGGAAAAAACCAATATTATTATAATTATAATGGCAATAATTTTTTTACGTTTCATTTTTTCCCTTCTTTCTTTATTATTTAGCAATAAAATATTTTTTTATTGTGTCTATTCTTTTGTCTCCGTTATATAATTCGAAAATTAATTTATAACTTGTATTTTTTAGTTTATTAGTTTGGAACTTTAATTTAATTTCATTGTTTTGATAATTGTTAATTACAAACTGATAGATATCTGTTTCTTTTAAAATTAAAGAATTAGTAACATATTGTTGTAAATCTTTTTGAATATATTCTTGAGTTATAGCCCCATTTTCTTTTTTTTCGTATAATGAAACCCGAATATTAGGATTTAAGATATAGCCACTATAATAAATATTAAACGTTGCCTCTTCATGTTCCGAAGTTTTATTAATAATTTGATTATCAGGATTAATATTTACACTATATCCATAGTTACTGTTATAATTATTATTTGCAACTTTTACAGGAATCGTTATTTCATTGGTACTATAAATTCCATTATTATAACCATCTAATGAGGCATAACTAGAAACCTTGAAGTAATAATTTCCTTCAGTAAGACCTGTGTTTTCTTCAGTAGTAAGAATGGTTAATGTAACATTATTATTTAGTAAAATATTATTTAAAGGAATTTTAATATTATTATAATTATCTGGATAATATTCTTTGTTTCCTACTTTAAAAATCATATTTTTTAAATATTTTTTGTTTACAACTACTCCATTTGCGTCGAATAATTTAATTTCTAAACCAGTTTTTTTGTTCTCAAAAGTTGTATCTAAAATTTGTAATTCTCCGAGATTTTTATAATTTAATAAATTAGTTAGATTAATATCAGTTGATGAAGAAGTATTGTAAAGAATTTCATTACCACTATAATTAGTTTGTAGTGATAAAGTCCCACTGGCTAATTCATTATTTACTTTAGAATAAATATTAAATGATTGCATAGTTTCTTCTAAAGTAGATTTAATAACTTTACCACTTTCATCTTGAATTTCTAAATATATTTTAACTTCATTATAATTGACTGATATATTAGTTTTAGCAAAATCAATAATTACCGTAAAATTTTCAGTAATCTTATTATCTTTATAATACGATTCTTCTTTAAATAATTTATTAGTTGCAACACTTACTTCTTTAAATAAAGTAAAAGTATAAGACGCCGTTTTGGAACAATTTTCTTTTCCTTCGCAGCTACTTTCAAAGTTATAGTTATCTGCACTAGTCTTAATTTGATAACTATATTTTTTGTTATTTATATTATCAATTAAAGTTATTTGAGTTCCTTTGGGAAGTAAAATATTAGTTTTTAAATAATGAGTAATATTTTCTCCATAATCATCTGAACTAGTAAAGCTAGCATTTAATTTAAGCGCTGATTTACTTGTAATGTTAGCTAAAAGATTTTCATAGTTATTATTTAAGCCTAATTTCAAATAATTAATTGTATATCCTTCATAATCAATAATATCGGTATTAGCATAAGTAGTATTTCCAAAATTATCTATTACTTGAATATTAACTACAGTTTTACCAATTTCCGTTATATTAATTTCACTATCATACTCTTGCCATAAATTGTCATCTAAATTTTCTAAAGATTCTTTAGATAAAACTGATGAAGAAACATAATATTTTATACTAGCGATTCCTGATAATTCATCATTAGTTTCAAGTGTTATACTTTGAGGTTTATTAACATTTAAAAGTTCTCTATCTTCTTTTAAATCAGTCCAGGTATAATTTCCATTATTTATAATAATGTTTGGTTTCGTTGAATCTAACATTAAAATATTAGTATTTAAATAAGTTATTTCATCTTTATAATTAATAAATTTAGCATAGATTATCTTTATCCCATCATATTCTTCCCAAGTTTCTATTAAATTTAATTCTGATTTAGTTAGAGGAGTTTCAGATAAATTTAAATAGTATTTTATTTCTTTAACTGGATTTAAATCAGTTAAATATTCAATATTAAAGGTGATGTTGGTTGTTAGCTTATTTATTTCTAAATCTAGATTATATTTATTAAAAGTATAATTAGCAACATTGATATTCCCTATTTTACTATACTGAATATCTAAATATAACTTTGGAAATTCCTCTGGTTCGAAAATCCAAATGTTATTAGGGTTTACACTCAAGTCTTCTTCATCAAGATACTTTCCTAATGCTAAATTAGTCATTAAATAATTTTCGTTTTTTAGATTTTCAATCGTCGTTCTAATAAAACTCCCATTAATATTTCCGTTTGATGCTGCATTTCCAAAAGTAATATAATAACTGTTTGTGACATCTACTTTGTCAGATTTAATTATTCCAAAAGGATTATTGCTATTCGTCACATCAACAATTCCATTATAATTAACTGTTTCTAAGCTATTATTAATGGTTCCTGTTATTCCACCCATTACTAAGCTAGTTAAAGAACTTGTACTATAACTAGCGCCGATATTAAATTCTTCAGTAGCAGATTCTATTGCACCAACTAATCCTCCAGTTACAACATTGGAAGTTATATTACCTGTGCTATATGAACTTATAATATCCAATTTTTGTGTAGCTACCCCAACTATTCCACCACCAACATGATTGGCATAAATATTCGCTTTATTTATCGTATTTGTAATTATAGTATTTCCAGCATTTGCGATTATTCCCCCAGCTATTTGATAGTTATAAGTTATTTGATAAGAGAAATTATTAAATGTTAAAATCGGATTTTCTAAAGAATTTGTTGACGTAGTTATCGAAATATTATTAATATCGCTAGGATTAATATCAATACTAAATGTTCCCCCATTTATTTCTTGATTATTAATTTTAATAGTTGTATTTTCTGCTACACCACTTAAAGTATAATTACCAGTGACTTTAATAGTTTGAATATCGGAATTTAAATATATATAATTACTTAAATCTAAATATTTAGTTGTTTGATATGAATAAATGTCGATTGGATTAACAGTTACATTTCCTGTTGCTGATTTTAATTTATCATTTTTATTATTAATAACATTACCATCAAATATAATGTTATTTAAAGTAGCATTATTAGTAGAAGAGGCAATTCCTCCTGTTGTAATTCCCCCATTAATTAATGAGTTTCTAATAAATAAATTACTTACTTTTCCGTTTAAATTAGTAAATAAGCCTAATTCTTCTGTTTCCTCATCCGTTATATATAGACCATAAATACTATATAACCCCGCATCAATATCACCTTTAAAATTTTGTAGTGACGGAAATAGATTTATTTGCCCGATTGCATCCCCATTTTTATCGGCAGTTTCATAATAATCATTTGTGAATTCTTTAACATAATAAGTATTACCATCTAAAATATACTCAATGCCATTTTCAGAAGAGTAATTTAAAATCCCTTTATTTAAAACTATATTTTTATTAATTATAAAATAATTATTTAAATAATCTGTATTTTGAAGCTCAGCACTTAAATAAGCAAGTTCTGCACCGTTAGAAATAACATATGGATTTTCAATAGTTCCTTCTCCGCTAGCATAGCTACTAGCGATAGTACCATCCCAGATATCAGTAATTATTGTCCCATCACTATTTTTAAAACTAGCTAAAGTGGGAATTAAAACTGAGATTATCAAAGCAAAAGAAGTTATTAAGAAGAGAAATATTAATTTTTGGGTTTTAGATAATCTGTTAATAAATCTTAATACTTTCATGATCTTAACTCCTCCTTCTAAATATAACTATAGCTGCCTATACTATAGATAATTATAACATAATTCTACATTTTTAGCATTAAAATATTAAAAAAATCCCTCTTGGGATTATTATTTGTTTTCTTTTTTCAGTAGTTATATAACTACTGAAAATCAGATTATATATATTATAAAAAAAATGATTAAGCTGTATAGCGCTATTAAAGATAATAAGATTTTATCATCTGATATTACTTCTACAGGATCTCCATCTCCTTTAGTTTCAATTTGTAAACTATATCTTAAAAGGATTATTAAAACAAATGGTACTGTCCATATTAATCTATTACCCGTTTTTAAAACTAGAAATGGATCAGTACACCAAAGAGCATAAAAGACAATTGTTGCTCCTAAACACATATACATATTTTTATCTAAAAATTCTTTATTATAATATTTTAATACTTCTCTTGTTTCTCCTTTAGTTTTTTTGATTTCATTTCTTCTCTTTCCAAGACCTAAATAAAATGATATAAAAGTTATTGTTAAATATAACCAATTAGATACCTCAACATTAGCAAGAGAACCTCCATACAGAACTCTAATTAAAAAACCTGTCGCAATTATTGTGATATCTAAAATCGGAATATTTTTTAGTTTAAAACTATATAAAAAATTTATTGAAAAATATATTAAAATAAATATAAAGCTAGATGATTTTAGATAAGAAAGTAAAACAATAGTTACTATTAAAAGAATTATACTGAAAATAATTGCATTAAATTCTGAAATCGCCTTTGAAGCTATTGGACGATTTTTCTTTTTTTCATGTAATCTATCTTTAGGAGCATCTATTAAATCGTTGATTATATAAATTATTGAAGAGGTAAAAGAAAAAGCAGTAAATCCAAAAAAAACGTTTAAAATTACGGTTGAATCGGAAAATAGTTGCTCACTAAAAATTAATGGTAAAAAAATCAAGAAATTTTTAATATAATGTTTGGGTCTCATTAGTTTAAGATAATTAAAAACTAAAAAAGATATTTGATTTTGTTTGTTTTTAGATGTTTTCATTAGACTATCCTCCAATTATTCTTATAATATCACTTACGCTTCGGAAATTAAACAATAATTCGCAAAATAAAATTAAAAATATTACACTATAAATTAAATAACTAGACTTTTTAGCATGTTTTAAAGATAATCCTAATAATAAAATTATTGCAAATAAGAAGTGCGGTGTATATAAAAATGATTCGTACAAACCAAACTTTAATCCGAAGTGTAAAATTATATTGAAATTTAGAATTAAAAAGCACGCTATAACATTTCTATCTATTTTTTTTAATGTTGATAAAATAGGAATATATACTGCCGTTGTTAAAAAAGTTATTATTAAATTTGCTGATGGAATAAAAGAGATTGCCGCACTAAAATTGTTACCTAGTTGATCTGTATCTACTGTATCAATATAAAATAACCCCGATGATAACAAATAATAATATAACATTTTTAATTTAACAGTCAATGTATTATTATAAGCAAAATTCGTACTATTTTCTGCTACTATTTGAAAAAAGTTTTCATAAACAATTGAAGTATAAATTGGATCTTGAAAATATACTAACCCTAAAACCACTAAAAAGCTAATTATAAAGCTTGCAATTAATTTTAACCACGCCTTAATATCTTTAAAACTGATTAAAGCTAAACAGTTTATTCCCCACGCACAAATATTTGTAATAGTTGTTCCGAATATAATAACTCCTAGAAATCCTGATAGAATATACTTTTTTTTTGATAGACAATAATAATTGATGATTAATAAAGTTGAACTGTAAATAAAACTTTCAGCTAAAACTGTCGAAATAATTATTGAATTAGCAAAAAGAAAAGTCAAACTTAATAAAAAAGCTGCTGTTAATTTCAAGTTAAAAATATCGTATAAAATTAAAAAGAGAAAAATTATTCCAGTTAGAGAAGTAATTATTTGAAGTATAATTACAAAATTGTAATGTTCGTTAAAAGTTATGGGATTTTTAATTCCTTCTTCAAACTGGGCTATCTTATTAGCATTAAAAACTAATAAGGGATGTTTAATAGAAGAATATATTAATTTATGTTTTGTGGTTTCATCAGCATCAAAAACTTTATTAATATAATATAAATCATCATAGGAATAAAATCTATCACCAATAAAATGTTTTTTATCATAAACTTGATATTTATTAAATTTATTAGTAATAACTAAAAACATAGTTAAAGAAATTATTAATAAACAAATAATTCCAATTAATTTTTTATTGTTAAGTTTTAATTTATTTATAATTGTATTTTTCATATGTCACCTAAATATCTATATTGACTTTTTATTATTTTATCATAATTAGAAAAGGGAATTAAATTTTATTCCCCATTTTTCTTATTTTCTTTTTCAATTAATTTTGCCACTTCAGCAATAAACCAGAGTTTTTCAATATTAATTGAACTACTCTCTATTTCTCTTATTCTTGAAACTAAATATAATTTTTCTAGAAATATTGGTAAATTTTCTATAGTTAAATCTTCTTCAATTAAATTAATGTTTAAAAGTCGATATTTATTAACAATAACTTTAGATACAATATTTTCTTCATAAGTAAATGCCGAGCAAACAATAACATTTGTTGGATTCATTGCAAACAGATCGAAGATATCACTATATTCTAATAAGTCTTCGTAACTATTTAATTCATAAATTTTTTTAATAGCAGTTTTTTTATAAAAATCAAAACTATAATATAAATGCAATAAATCATTTACGGTAAATGAAGTATTTAACGTTGATAAAACTTTAATTCGAAAATACTCTTCAATATATTTTTGATATAATTCTTTTAAGCCATTTGCTAGCTTAATAGATTCAAATTTTAATTCTTTTAAATTTTTTTCTTTAATTCCCAAGAAAGGGCGATCAGAATTAAATATTTTTTTATTTAGTTTATATAGTTTATTCTCATTTTGAGTTATTTTTTCTTCTAGTTCTTTTAAAGGTTTATTAATATCTACTTTACTATTAGATTCTCCATCAAAGCTTTTTAAATATTCTTTTTTAAATTCTAAAATTAAAGGTGTGAATTTTAAATAGTTTGAGTACTCTTCAAGATTATTTTTTAATTTTTCTAAACTATCATAAAATTTATTCATTAAATTAAGATCACTCAAATTCAAAGAATCTATCATTAAACTATTAAATGTTGTAGTTCTTATTTTAGACCCTTCAAAAAAATTATTAACGTCAATTTCTCTAGTTTTTGCTAGTTCAATAATATCACTAATATTTTCTTTACTAATAGCATTCAATTCTCGATAAGTAGAAGCTAATTTTTCCAAACAAGTTTGATAATTCAAATTACTTTTTCTTGACACTTCTTCTTGAAGTAGGTTTATATAATTAATAAATTTCTTTTCATTAATACGAATTAGTCTTCTAAAGTTAAGTTCAATATGGGAAATAATATCCGGATTATCCCAATATATTTTCTCAAATATTTCTGTTAAGCTATCAAAACTAGAATTTGGAGAAGTTTTAACATCTAAGAAAGCCGACATAAACTGATTTACATAATAAGTATAATTAAAATCCTTTTTTGTTAATTTAATTCCAGCTGTTTCAAATTTATTAATAAACTCATTAATAATATTATTCAGAGTTCCAAAATTAACATCTTGATAATTAGTCAATTGATAAAATAATGAATCAAAACCAATTTTTTCAAAATAAGTATTAATTGGATTTAAAATAAATCTAATATTAGCAAGATCAGCTATTTTTTCTGCAAACTCAGTTGTATTTCTTGTATCGGCAATATGAAATGATTTACTTTTTAATTCAATATATTTTTTTATCGATTTTTTATAATCTAAATAAGTATCTTTAACTGAATCTATTTTAGCATTAAACTTTCTTTTATTAGCTTTTGTATTAGTGGGCATAGTTGAAAACAAAGTTTTCTTAGATTGCATATCTTCGTCTATATACTCTAAAAAATTAGTCATTTTACTCTTCTCCTTTGTTTTCTGGCTCTGCTAGTCTTGTTTCATCTAAATAATCTAAAAAGCTTGTTGCCTTTTCATAAAGATTAATTAATTCGCTTAGTGAAAGTACTGATAAATCAAAGTCAACTTTTTTTTCTTCTTTTTTCATAATTATTCACCCTTTTTCTCTATTCATAACCAGCTAAATCTTTAGTTAAGCTAACTGATACGGCTAAATCCGCCCCTCTTGAATAAGTTTCTAAACTATCTATATCTTGCCCCTCAAGCCAAATATAAACTCTTGCTTTTGTAATCGCATTTGGAACTTGAAATATTACTGATTTAAAATCTTTAATCGTATCTTGAAATTTAAAGTTCTTACTATCTAATGGTATTCCAGTTCCATCATGACCATTAGTATGTTCTAAACGTGTCCCTTCATTTATAATTCCATAGGTCGGATTAAAAATCCCGTCTTTTAATTTTATTCCATAATTTTCTGCTGTTTCAATTGATTTTTCCGAATGTTTAAGATAGTTCGGTTCATAAATTATTGCCTCACAAGCATTATTACATTTAATATTTTGAATTGTATTTATATCACTTTTAAGGGGAACACTCCCTATTTTAATAATTCCTAATCTCAAAGAATTTATAATTCCATCCATTTCATATTTTACTTCGTCATCGGTTTCTTCTTCATAATCAATAAATGTATCATCAGCAATATATAAATTATCAGGAAAAGGAGAGCCACTGACGTTTTTTAAAAAAATATCAAATGCAACAAAATTTGTGGCAGAACGAGAAACTTTTTCATCAAAATTAATTGTATTTAATAATCTTTTCACAGTACCATTTGCATTTTTTTCTTTAGTTCTAACTAATTCTCCAGTAAAGATATCAAATTTGTCATTATCAACTGTTCTTGGTCCATTAGATGATACTGGCCATAGCCCATAAGACCACTGGTTAGTGTGACTTGGATATGTAGACTTTAAGTCCATGATAATGCTATCCATTGAGATAGTTACAGAATCAGAAAACTCTACTCCGTCTAAAGAAATAAATATTCCTGTATTACTAGAAACTGACATTTCAAAAAAATGGATTTTTACATTTAAAGCTGAAGAAAGCCAAGCATATGTCGAAACTGTTAATAAAACTGTAGTAAAAAAAGTTATTAAAAATAAGACTTTTTTCTTTTTAGTTGAATGTTCTTTAGTTTGATTCTTTACTTTATCTTTAAACATCTAAATCCTCTTTTCTAAATAGAAGTAAAAGAGTAACCAACTCTGATTACTCTTCATTATTCTAACAATATTAAATAATCGTCAGTTTACTTATTTAACATTAATTGTTACTAATTAAAATTATGGTTCTGGTGTTGGTTCAGTAGTTGTTGTAGTAGTTGATGATGTTGTTACAGGTCTAGTTGGTCCACTATAATTAAAATCAGTTTCAATAAATCTTTGTTTAGTAAATCCAAATTTAACAGAAATACTTTTTCCAATTGATGCAAAATCATAGTTATCTACGTCTTGTCCTTCAATATAGATATATACTCTTATTTTAGTAATACTATTTGGAGCTAATTTCATAAATGTTGGACGATCAGTTCCTGTTTGAATTTTATGTGAATCACTAAAATAAGGATATGCTTCTAATAATTGATCTCCAGTTCCTATTAAAGCGGTTCCATCTCCTGGATCTGGTTCTTCCGCATCTTTTTCTAATACATTTGTTGTATAACCATTATAAGTTAGACCATCATATACATCAACATTATCACCTGATTCAATTTTTTTAGCAACTGCATAAGTTGGATAAGCTGTTCCATTAGCTATAAGTGGGCAATCAAACGCCTTACTATATGAATCTTTCTCTGTTACATCAGAACCAGTTCTTTTTTGACAAGATTTTTGATACCAATCAATAGCTCCAGCTACGTGAGCTGTATCATTTGGTTCCCAAATTTGAGCTCTACGAGTACAAATTCCAGTTACGTCAGACCCACCAGTACAATCAATTCCTGTAATAGTTGCTTGAGTTGTCGTATCGCCACTTACTCGTCCGATTTGAGCGAACGCTACTCTAACTGAGTTTTCAATTCCTGTCCCAGATACACCAGGTGTAGTTGCCCCACTATCAGAAACTCCGACAGCAGAATCTACTGATAGATAAATTGCTTCTTCATCTAGCTCATCTAATTCTTCAATATATTGAGCTCCAGTAGAGTTTTTGATGAATAAATCAAACGCAACATACCCATCAACTTCTGTTTCAGTATAATCTCCTTCATCATCTTTAACTGTATTTTCAACTTGACTAGCTATTAATCTATATCCTCCTGGTGTTGCTGTTAAACTAGCTTTTTCATACATAATTAATCTAGATGAACCTGAATCAATATCACCAACACTTGACATTGGAATTAGACCTTTTCCAGCCCACCAGTTAGTATTACCATCATATGGATTTTCATCACCTGTTTTTGCGTTGTAGTTAGCCTCAGAAATACTTACGGTATCAAACCATTTAGCACCATTTAATGATAATTGTAAGTCTTCAGTAGCAGCAATTTCAACATCAAAACTAGAAACATTTACAGTTCGCATACCAACAAACCATGCATAGGTTGAAACTGATAAGATTATCGCTGTTAAAGATAAAGCAATAACCAAATTTCTAATACGCATTTTATGTGTTTTATTTTCTTTTTTCATAATTACCTCTTTCCTCTTTCTTTTTCTATTTAATTATTTCGGATTTAAAGTCCAGGTGAACCTTAAATTCCCCTCCCAAAATGTTGTCTGTACATTCGGGATCGGTTCCTTCTAGCCATAAGACTATTGTATACTTGTCAAGCGCATTTGGAGCAAAATTTTCCACATGATCGCTAGCAACAATGGTATCTGAAGTAAATGCAACAGTATCTTTTTCTGGAGTTCCATTTCTTGATATTTTTGCATAAGTTGTTTCCTCTCCATTCTTATAAACTCTTATTCGAATGGCTTCATCAACATTTTTTATAACATCGTCAATGATTATCTCGGACCAATAATCAGCAATTTCTTGCCCAAGGTTTTCAATATAAAAGGTGTATGCAATAAAGTTCTCGCCATTATGTGACCCATTACTTCGATCATTTAGATTATTAGGCAACCACTTAGATGATATATTATCTATAAAATCCATCGTTTCAGCTCTTAATTCCGATCTAAATACTTTATAATCAGGATCATCATAAATGATAATTCCGTTTTTTGTATATAAATCTCGATCTAAATTTACACAAAAGGTCCCATTGCTATATATAATATTAAATATTATATAGATAATTAGTAAGAGTAGTAAAATTATTAAAAGTAGAAACTTTAATGACTTTACTATTTTCTTCTTGCGCCTAATCTGATTAGCACTAGTTACAATTTCCTTTTTCATTCTTTACCTTTTTCTTTTTTCGATGTTATACTCTGATACACCTACCTTAATATACAATTTGATTTTACCAATTAAATAATTTTTTGTCAATTCAATTTGTCGAAAAAAGTCGAAAAACAAGAATTTAAATTTTTGGTTTTTAACTTATTTAAAATATTTATTTTTTCTTTTTTATAGCCACTAAAAAAAGAACTGAATTTTGACTCAAGTTCCTTTTAATTTTATTTGATAAATCTATTTTTTATCCTGCAGCTTTAACGGTAACTGTTCTTGTTTTAGTCGCTACATTTCCTGCTGTATCTGAGACTGTATAAGTGATTTTATATTCTCCTATAACGTTAATATTAACAGTTCCTGTTGCTTTTATTTTATCAGCAGCTATTGTTCCATCTTTATTATCTTTAGCTGTTGCTCCCGGATCAACAAAAGTACTACCTTTAGTAATTTCCATTGGTGAATCACCTAATAATGTAATAATTGGAGCTGTTTTATCATCAGCATCTGGACCGTCACCTTGGTTAACATCTGGTCCTGTGTAATCAATATCATCTTCATTAAATCTTTCTTTAGTAAATCCGAATTTAATCGAAATACTTTTACCAATTGAAGAGAAATCATAGTTATCGATATCTTGTCCTTCAATATAAATGTATATTCTTACTTTAGTTATACTACTTGGAGCTAATTTCATAAATGTTGGACGATTAGTTCCAGTTTTTAATTTATCAGTATCAGTAAAATATGGGAATGCTGTTAATTGACTTGAAGTTTCATAACCGTTGTAAGCTTCACCATCATAAATATCTACTCCCATTGCTGAAGTAATAGCTTTATTAATTGCATATGTAGGATATGCAAGCCCATCAATAACTTCTCCACATTCTCCAGCATAAGAGTCTGCTTTAGTTATATCAGTGCCAGTGGTTTTTCTTGCTAAACATGATTCTTCATACCAGTTAATCGCGTTTTTCTCATGATCTGTATCATTGGGTTCCCAAATTTGAGCTGTGCGAGTACAAATACCAGTTACATTCGTATCAGTATTACAACCGATTCCTGTAATTGTTTCTTGATCAGTTGTATCACCTTTTACACGTCCTATTTGTGCAAATGCTACTCTAATTGAGTTTTCAATTCCTGTTTTGTCAACTCCTCCAGCTTCACTTAATGAAACGGTTGCCTCTGAGTCAACTGTTAAATAAATTGCCTCTTCATCTTTTTCGTCATAAGTATCAATATATTGAGTTCCAGTTAAATTTCGGATAAATAAATCAAATGCTACATACCCTCTTTGCTCGGTTGCACCGTTGTTTTTTACTTGACTAGCCATTAATCTATAGCCACCTGCGGTAGCTGTGTAACTTGCCTTCTCAAATAATTTTAATCTGCCTACGGTTGAATCTATATCTCCAACTGTTGATATTGGGATTAGTCCTTTAGCTGTTCCACCCCAAATATTAGTATTGTTAGTATAAGTAGTACTAAAATTACTTGCATTGATTGTAACTGAATCTCCAAAATTAGTTCCAGTTAATGATAGTGATAACTGATCAACAGCCGCAATTTTAACATCAAAGCTAGATACGTTTACCGTACGCAAGCCTACAAACCATGCATAAGTTGAAACCGAGATAACTACTGCTGTTAAAGCAAAAATTATTACTAAGTTTCTAATTTTTCTGTTTGTTTTAGTTTCTTTTTTCATAATTCCCTCTCTCTATTTTTCTTGTATATTTTTTCCTACAACATAATATACATCTATAATCCGATACCCTCTATCGTAATATACTATTATCTTACCATAATCAAAATCTTTGTCAATATTTTTGTCGTTTTTTGTCAACTTTTTTTTAATTTTTATAAAAAAAGCAAAATCGCTAATCGACTGGCTTAATTTTTAAATAACGTTTACTTTTAATATTATTTGCTCAGCATAATTTCCTGCCCAATCGCTAACATCATATGTTACATAATAAGTTCCTGGGATATTAGTATTAACAGGATTAGTAACTACAATTCTTCTGGTTAAGTCTTCAGTTAAATCTCCACTTTCATCTTCTCCATATTTATCAATTGCTGTTGCAGTTGGTAAGACTAATTTTTCTCCCTGATTGATATTAATTTCTGTATCACTTGGATCAATACTAATAATTGGTGCCCAAACATCACTTCCATAATCTGGCCCTTTTTCATGATCGATATCTTCTTCATTAAATCTTTGTTTAGTAAATCCAAACTCTATAGAAATTCTTTTACCAAGAGCTGCAAAATCATAGTTATCTATATCTTGTCCTTCAATATAAATGTATATTCTTACTTTAGTTATACTATTAGCTCCTAAAGTAAAAATTTCTGTTCTATTTGTCCCTTCATTTTCCTTAAGTGTATCAGTAAAAAATGGAAAGTTAGTTAATTTAGTAGTATTATTGTAGCTATTATATATTCCATCATAAATATCAACGTTATCTGCTGAAGATATCGGACTATTTATAACATACGTCGGATAAGCAACGCCATCTTTTAGCGTTTTACAACTTCCTCCATAAGATGAGTCTTTAGTTAAGTCACTACCGGTTCTTTTTAAACACGATTTATTATACCAAGAAATAGCATTAATATTATGTAATGTATCGTTCGGTTCCCAAATTGCAGCATTACGACATATTCCTGTTACTCCTTCAGATATTGTTGGCTTTCCCTCAGAATTGCCATTACATTTAATTCCAGTGATTATATTAGGATCCGTTGTATTTCCAGCTACTCTTCCAACTTGGGCAAAAGCAACTCTTACTGAATTTTCAATTCCTGTTCCTAAATTCCCTGTAGCTCCAATAGTTACTAATGAGTCAGCTGTCAAATAAATAGCCTCTTCATCTAAGGCATTTAATTCACTTATATATTTTCTACCTGATAAATTTTTAATAAATAAATCAAAAGCAATATAGCCACCAGGATTAGTTGTTTTATTATTAACTAAGCTAGCCATTATCCTATATCCTCCTGGCGTAGCCGTAAAACTAGATTTTTCATACAATTTCATTCTTGAAGATAAAACATCCATTTCTCCTACAGACGATAAAGGAATTAATCCTTTACCTCCCCAGGTGTTAGTATTTCCTGAATAAACAGTATTAGTATCATTATAATTATCTTCAGAAATAAAAACTGTTGTATCCCATCTGCGGCCATTTAATGATAGTAATAAACTATCGGTTACCGCAATTCCAATATCGAAACTAGACATATTAACAGTTCTAAGACCGACAAACCATGCATAAGTCGAAGCCGAAATTATAATAGCTGTTAGCGCAAAGATTATTATTAGATTTTTAGCTTTACTCTTGGGTTGATTTTCATTTTTTTTCATCATTTACCTCTTTCTTTTGCTTAATATAAAACATCGCTTTATCATAGCTTTATCTTAACATATTCTTATTTTATGTCAATGTTTTTTGTCGATTTTTGTTCATAAAAAAAGTCTCAGTTTTATCTGAAACCTCCTCCGCCTCCGCCGCCACCGAAGGACCCACCGCCTCCTCCGCCAGAAGAAAATCCGCCTCCGCCAGAAGAATAGCTTTGAGCTCTTGACCTAGCACTTGAAGCGCTATTTACTCCTCTATATGACATGGCATTAATAAATATTATATCCTCATACGTGTATGATAAATCGGTAATCATATCTGGATATAGTTTTTTAAATTCAGATGCCACTTTATCTCCTATTCCAAATATTTGTGCATACACTAAATAATATTCCCATAGTTGAACTTCAATTGCCGATTTTTCATCAATACTCGAAAATTCGTTTAAGAATTTTTTTAATCCCACTAATTTTTTAGCCTCTTCATAAATTTCGGGAGTTTCTACATAGTTTGAAAAAAGCTTTTGGGGTTTTATTAATAGATTTTTATTAACGCAATTATTTTTTTGCTCCACTTTAACGTCTTTAAACCAATCTAAGACTTTACTATAGTTGGTTTTACAATATTTTTCAAATTCTTTTGATTCTAAAACGCCATCTTTACTAGCCTCATGCATGTAACGAAACATTTTAGACTCTAAATTATCTGCATCAACATTTTCATTAAATTTAGAAATATCCATTACTAGAGACGTTTCTTCATTAGTTTTAATAATCCCTTTTTTTTCTTTTAATTCGATTTTCACATAACCTTTTCTTATCCAAGTTAGAATTAAAGCTCCTAAAAAATCATTATCTTTCTTTGCTAAATTATAACTATTAGCTAGAAAGAAAGCATAGAAAATATTTTTATCACAAGGAATATCTCGAAAATAATTCAAATCTTTATGGAATTTACCTTTAGAAATAGTTTTTTTAAAATTATTATTTTGATAGCTTGATTTAACTATTGAAACACAAACACCAATAATAAAAATAAAACTAAATAACCGAGATAAAGTGCTAAAAAGGTTAGATCCATTATTTTCTTCGTAATGTACGGCTCCTTCTTCAGCCATATTATGATATTCATTAAAATTCCCAGAAATAATATTATTAGTTGCAAACATTCCTTTTGGAAGCTCGACTAAAATAGTCATATATTCATCAGAACCAAGAGTTCCATCACTATTCATTTCAATTTTTCGATCATAAACGTATGCAGTTCCGCCATAATTCCCATAACCCCAGACTGCGATATTATCATCAAATCCTGCATCACTTCTAATCACAATTTTAATATCTTTAGGTTTAAGTGATAATTCATACGGAATGAGCGTCCAATAAATCATCTGCTTATCGGCTAAATCCGCAACAAATCCACTGATATCATATTTTAAAGTATATAAATTTTTTCCATATTTACTTATTCCCCAGCAAAGCTCTACTCCATCGCTTAGATAGTTTATTCCGTTTTGATAAGCCTTATCATTAAAAGATCCATTAACATTCCAATTAGAATTATAATTAAATTTTGTTCCTTCTTGATTATAAACTTCGAAATTGCTTATTACAGAATTACCTAAATTATAATATGGCTTATAACCTTCGGTTCCTTTTTTAATATTTACATCCCAATTTTCCGTAATATGGGCAGTTCCTTCTTTATCTAAATAAATATCCATGGTTATTTGATTAATTGAATCAGCCTTAACAGGTAATATAAATCCAAACATTAAAATAAAAATTAATAAAATTTTTTTCATTTAAAATCATCTCTATAATAATATTAACACAAATCAAAAAAAAAAGAACCTAAAAGATTCTTAAAATTTAACTTTGACGTTCTCTTTTTCTGCTTCAGTTGCAGCAAAGAATGTTTCTTCTTTAAATCCAAACATTGATGCAACAAAGTTAGTTGGGAAAGTTTGTAGTTTAACATTATATTTCATTACAATATCATTATAAAATTGTCTTGCAAAAGATATTTTATCTTCGGTGTCTCTTAAATCATTTTGCATATTCAAGAAATTAGTATCAGCTTTTAATTCTGGATAGCTTTCGCTTAAAGCAAATAATTTGTTCATAACTGAGGACAACTCTCCGTTAGCTTTTAATTGTTCTTCAGGAGTTCCGGCTGATAAATAAGTATTTCTTGCTTCAACAACTTTTGTTAGAGTGTCTGCCTCGTGCTTAGTATAACCTTTAATAGTTTCTATCAAGTTGGGAATTAAATCAAATCTTCTTTTTAATTGAACATCAATTTGCGCCCATTGATTTTTAACTTTATTACGTAAACCTACTAAGCTGTTATAAACAGATATTACATATAAAATTAAGATAACTACTATTACAAGTATAATATATGGCCATGTCATAACATCTTTATCCTTTCTTTATAATTTATTTTAGCATAAAAATTTATGTAAAACAATTATTTATTATATTTAATTATATTAATAAGTTTATCTAAATATATAATTAATAATATCTTTATTTTTAAATTCTAATTTTACTGAGTAAATACCTGATCCAGTACTCGAAAAAATTATTGTGTTTTTATCATAATTATTTTCATATGTGTAATTAAGTATTTTGCTGTTTTCCTCTAAAATATTTTCAACGTTCAAAACATTAAAGCTTTCAGTTCCGACTAGTTTTATTTTTTCACCTTCGGGAATTACATTAGCACTTAAATTTTTTGTGTTGTAGTAGTCTTCTGAACTTAAAAGAACAAATTCTTGGGAATTAATCTTATAAGGCAAAGCTAAAATTGGCGAAAATATGAATTCTTCATTACTAGTACTTCCAGATATTTTTTCTAAGTATCTAATCATTATCGGGTCTTTTTCAATTCTCTGAATTAGTTTGGTTTTATCATTATTATTTCCTATAATGGCTTCTACCTTATTAACAATTACTTTATATTTGTCTTGAAAATATTCAACTTTGATTTTATCATTTACCCCGAAAATATTAGTCTGGATTTCTAAGCTTTCTTCTACTTTTGCCTCAGCATCATCATTTAGTTTTGCACTCATCATTTTTGCAGAACGTCTTTCGATTATTGTTGCCGTAGCATTATAAGTAATTAAAGAAGCTGTGGTAGATTCCAAAGTAAACATAATAATGCCAAAAACAACGCCAATAAAAATCGTTAAAATATAAAAGTATTTTCTTTTCTTTCTCATTATACTACTCTCTTTTCTTAAATAGAAAAATTTAAATCTTTTCTATTACTTCTAAAATTAAAGGTACCATTTGTTTTTTTCTTGAAACAACACCTTCTAGGAGATATCCTTCATATAAATCCATTATATTATAAGCATCTTCTAAATACTTTTGAGCTTTTTCATTATAGATAAGATAAGAATTTTTATTTATAATATCTGTCACAAAAAGACAGACAACTTTATAATTATTATTTTCACTAATTTCATTTAATTCTTTAATATAATTCGCAATATTTTGTTTATATTCTTCAAAAGAAACCGTAAATACTTGAGCCACTCCAATTTTGTGTTCCCCAGCTATATAGCTTTTAAAATCTCGGTAGATTACTTCTTCTTCACTCATTCCTTCAATACTAACCCCACTTCTTAAAAGTTCTAAACCATAATTTTTAATATCGATTTTAGATATTTTAGCAAGCTCTTTAGCAACTTCTTTGTCTAAAGCTGTCGTAGTTGGGCTGGCAAATAATAAAGTATCAGAAATAATTCCACTTAACATAATTCCCGCAATATTTTTAGGGATTTTTAAACTCTGTTCCATAAACAAATGATAAATTATAGTATTTACTGAACCCACAGACATATTTCGAAAATTAATTGGCGCAGATGTAGAAATATTTCCAATATTATGATGATCAACTATTTCTAAAACTTCTGCTTCACTTAAACCATCAACACTTTGCGATGGTTCATTATGATCGACTAAAATTACTTTCTTGCGATCAATTTCATGAGTATCAATAACTCTAAGCATTCCTTCACAGATCCCTTTCCCATTAACTATAGGATAATTAGTATGCTTTAATTTATTACTTACTTCTAAGAAATCAGTTAAATAATCAATTGGCTCAAAACAAACTGCAGTTGAGACTCTTTGAATAGTTTTAATTGGGTTAGACAAACAGACTATTCTAGTTACTTTAAAAGTATCATATGGCGTTATTATGACATTAACTTTATTTTTTTTAGCTAACTCTACTTCTTCGGGTTTTAAATCAATATTATTAACTAAAATAATTAACTTTACTTTTTGTTTTAAAGCATGATTAAGAATTTGCTCTCTATTACATCCAACTAAAATTGAAGAGGAATCAATTTCAACTGTATCAATAAACATTCGATAAGGAATGCTAACAGTTAAAGCATTTCCTTCAATCTGATCATCAAACTTATAAGTATAAGTTGCACTTAAAGTATCAGCAATATTTTCGAAGCTAGTATTTATCTCATTTGAAGAACTGATAATTAATTCTCTAGCTATTTCTTTTAAGGAAACATACCCTAAAAATTTTTTATTATTATCTACAATAGGAATTCCGGTAATTCCTTTTTTACTCATGTAATTATATGTTTTGAAAATCGACTCATTTTCATTAATAAAATAATTTTTTTTATATTTAATATCTTTTAACTGAACTTTTACATCATTTAAATATTTTGGCACCGGGACATTAAATTTATTTAAGACAAAACTAGTCTCTTTACTTATCTCACTTAAAATTCCGGGCTCAGTATTTAAACCCATTTGATTTTTTAAATAACTTAAAGAAATTGATCCACATACGGCATCAGTATCTGGTTTTTTATGACCAAATATATAAATCTTATCCATAATTTCACTTATCCTATCGTTATACAATTATACACTATTTAAATAAATAGTTAAAGTCTTTTGAGTTAATTATGATATAATATTTATAAATAAAAGGAGTAATAAAGATGGCAAAGAAGAGAAAGTTAAAAAAGAAAGTTAAGCTAAGATTATTCTTGTTTTTAATCTTAGTAGGTTTATCTATAGCAGGGATAAAATTATATGAAGATTATCAATATAAACAAACTTACGAGTATAAATTATTACAAATTAATTATAGTTTAGAAGATACTAAGATATTAATTAAAAATTTAAAAAATAAAGAACTTGATAATATTTTATTAAAAGAATCAAACGAAAATATTGTAAAATTAGTATCAGAAAAATATTTTATTTCTTCTAATTTAGATCGATATTTAACATATTATGAAAAAAACAATGATTATGAAATAACAAAAGTTGTTTCTTTAGTTAATGTTAACCGAGATCGAGATTATTATGATAATCCCGTTCAAACTAGACCAGAACAAAAAGAATTTATGATTGTTAATAAGTATCATTTTCTAGACAAAGACTATGCTCCCGAGGATATTATTAAAACTTCTCTTACTTATTCTTATGAAAATAATTCTTTAAATGAAACTACATGTCTTGCTTATCAAGAAATGGCTGAAGCTGCTAAATTAGATGGCTATACTATTTTAATAATTTCTTCTTATCGAAATTATCAATCGCAAGAAGATTTATGGAACGGAAGAAAAGCGTTGTACGGAACAAGGAAAGCTGATGAATACGCAGCTAGAGCTGGGCACTCAGAACATCAAACTGGATATGCCGTTGATGTTGGTGATTTTTATGATGGTGATGATAAATTTGGAGAAACCGAAAGCTATAAATGGATGATTAATAATTCTTATAAATACGGATTTATCCTAAGATATCCTAAAGAAAAAGAGAATATTACAGGATATTCATATGAACCTTGGCATTACCGATATGTTGGAAAAGAAATCGCTAAAATTATTTATGACGAACAAATTACTTTTGATGAATATTATGCTTATTATATTGAAAATGTTTCTCTTTAAAAAGAAAGAAGGAAAAAATCATGAAAATAATTTCTTGGAATGTTGCAGGATTTAGAGCAGCATTAAAAAAAGGATTTAAAGATTTTTTTGAAAATGAAAATGCTGATATTTTCTGTTTACAGGAAGTAAAAGCTTTTCGAAATCAAATTGAGTTTGATGCTCAAGATTATTATGAGTATTTAAATCCTGCTGAAAAACCAGGTTATTCTGGAACTTTAATTTATTCAAAGATTAAACCTATTTCTATAACTTACGGAATGGATGAATTTATTTTAGATAATGAAGGAAGAATTATTACAATGGAATATGATTATTTTTATTTAATTAATATTTATGTTCCAAATGTCAAAAGAGATTTATCTAGATTAAATTATCGCATGGATTGGGAAAACAATTTTCTTAAATATTTAAAAAAATTAGAACTTAATAAACCTGTTATAGTTTGTGGAGATTTAAATGTTGCTCATACTGAGCAAGATATTAAAAATGCTAAAGCCAATATTGGAAACGCCGGTTTCACTTATGAAGAACGCGAAAAACTTAGTATTTTATTAGAGAACGGATTCACTGATACTTTCAGATATTTAAATCCTAATACTACTGATAAATATACTTGGTGGAGTTATATAGGAAATGTTAGAGCAAGAAATATTGGTTGGAGAATTGATTATTTCTTAATTTCTAACATTTTAAAAAATAAGCTAAATGATTCTATTATTTATAGTAATATTATGGGGAGCGATCACTGCCCTATTGGTTTAAAAATAGATTTATAAAGGAGTAGTAATATTATGATACAAAATGAAAAATAAATAACGATTAATGGGGTTAAATATAATTTTGAATATCTAATCGGAGCATATGGAGTCCTTAGCCGAGTTAGAAAATTTTTAACTTATGTTAAACAAAAAGCAAATAGAGGTTAATATCAATAATAAAAAAAGTGCTTTTCTCACAAACGGAAATGATATTTTATTAGAAAATATTCATAAAGTTTAATAGTGATGCTGGAGGGCTTATTTCTCTATAACTGGAGAAGGAATTTATTATTCAATTGTTTCTGCAAAATTTTAAGTAAAGATTTTGATAGCTAAAAAAATAATATGAATAAAATTGGTAAACATATAAAAAGAAAGTGAGAATAAATAATGATAAAACCAACAAAATTAGAACCAGGAGATAAAGTAGCAATCATCAGTTTATCAAGTGGAATTTTGGGCGAACCTTTTATGGAACGCCAAAGAAAATTAATAGAAAAAAGATTAAATGATTTCGAATTAGAAGTTGTCTATACACCTAATGCCTTAAAAGGTATTGATTTTATTAAAAATAATCCTGATGCTAGAGCTGAAGATTTAAAGTGGGCATTTAAAGACAAGACTGTAAAAGGTATTATCTGTGCAATAGGTGGAGATGATACTTATAAAACTATTCCTTACCTATTAAGTGATGAAGAGTTTATAACTAGCGTAAAAAATAACCCCAAAATTTTCATTGGATATTCAGATACAACTATTAATCATTTAATGTTTTATAAAATAGGATTAACTACTTACTATGGACATGTCGCTATTGTAGATTTCGGAGAATTTGCTGAGGAAATGTTACCGTATTCAAAAATGTGGTTTGAAAAGTTATTTAGATCTGAAGATAATTTAGAAATAACTTCTAGTCCCATATGGTATTTGGAAAGAACAAATTTTGATGAAACAGAGTTTGGTAAAGATAGAGTTAATAAATTTGAAGAAAGAGGTTATGAAATATTACAAGGAGATGGTTTAGTTACAGGAAAGTTATTTGGAGGCTGTTTAGAAAGCCTAAGTGAATTAATTTCCGGAAGTAGATATGAGGATGAATCTGAAGTTAATGAGAAATTTTCATTATTTCCTTCTTTACAAGAACTTGAAGGCAAAATATTATTTTTAGAAACTAGCGATGAAAAACCTAAACCTGAAAAAATCACTAGTTTATTATTAACTTTAGAACAATATGGGATATTTAAAGTTATTAGCGGAGTCGTTATTGGAAAACCTCAAGATGAGACTTACTATGATGAATACAAAAAAGTTTTTAAAGATATTATTGGAAAATATAATAAGCCAATAATGTTTAATGTTAATTTCGGACATGCTCATCCTAAATGTATACTACCTTATGGAGCAGAAATACTAATGGATTGTGATAATAAACGCTTAACAATAAATGACCCTTTAGTTTTAGAAAAAGCAGCGATAAAAACAAAAAAGGTTATGAAAGCTCGTTCTTAAATTAAAATCTAATGAGAAAACAATTAATAAATATATAGGCAAATTATTAACGATCTATATTGAGTGGTTTTTTCCCCACCAATTTAATTTGAGTTAAGATTTTTACCTATTTTTTTGTGTTTCTACTAATAAAATTTTTTCACCAATATTTTTATTTCATTAACTAAAAGAATTTAATCTAAAATTATAGTTTAGGAAAATACTAACACCTTATCCCAAATCTAGGCATATTTTGATAAGCTTTTTTTCAAATAGTAATTGTTTGTTCAAAAATATGATATAATTGAAAAGAACATTACAAATCTTTTAAATACTTATATTCTAAGGATTTATTCAAATTATAAGGTCTAATAAGTGTGATAAAAAATAGCTAAAAATTTAAAAATTGGTGAAAATTTCTATAAAAATAAGTAAAAAATTTAAAATAAACAATACTAATGATATGAGTCAATACAAATTTTCTGAATTTTTGCAAAGAAATTTCTGAATTTAATGATTTGTACGAAAATGAGAGGTTATAATAATCATAATAAGGAGGAAATAATATGTTTAAATTACATTCGAATTATAGTCCAAACGGGGATCAACCAAAAGCGATTGAAGAATTAATATTTGGTTTAAAGAATGGCGAAAAACACCAAGTTCTACTAGGAGCAACTGGGACTGGTAAAACTTTTACTGTTGCTAATGTTATCGAAAAAGTTAATAAGCCTACTTTAGTACTTGCACACAATAAAACTTTAGCCGGACAGCTTTACTCTGAGTTTAAAGAATTATTCCCGGAAAACAGAGTTGAATACTTTGTTTCTTACTACGATTATTATCAACCAGAAGCATATGTTCCTTCCTCAGATACTTATATTGAAAAAGATTCCAGCATTAATGATGAAATCGATGAACTTAGACATGGGGCAACGAGTGCTCTTATTAATAATCGAGATGTAATCGTTGTTGCATCAGTTTCCTGTATTTATGGAATTGGAGAGCCTGAAGAATATCAGAAAAATATGTTAATATTATCAGTTGGAGATAATATTAAAAGAAATGAAATTATTGATAAACTAGTTACTATGACATATGAAAGAAGTCAGTTAGATTTTCATCGAGGAACTTTTAGAGTAAATGGTGATATAATTGACATCGTTCCAGCAAGTGGCAGAAAAAACGGAATTAGAGTCGAATTATTTGGAAACGAAGTAGAAAAAATTATGGAGTTTGATGTCCTAACAGGAACTATCATCCAAAATATTAAACATATTAGTATTTATCCAGCCAGTCATTTCGTTACTAGTAATGATAAACTGCAAGAAGCGATTAAAAGAATTGAATTAGAAGCCGAAGAGCAAATTGAGTATTTTAAGAATAACGGTAAATTAATTGAAGAACAAAGATTAAGAGAAAGAGTCAAATATGATCTTGAAATGCTCAGAGAAACTGGATTTTGTCATGGTATCGAAAACTATTCAAGACATTTAGCTTTAAGAGGAGCTGGAGAAACTCCCAGCACTTTAATGGATTTCTTTGATAAAGATTATTTATTAGTTATCGACGAATCACATGTCACACTTCCACAAGTAAGAGGAATGTATAATGGCGATCGAATGAGAAAACAAACTCTTGTTGATTACGGATTTAGATTACCTAGTGCCCTAGATAATCGTCCGCTTAAATTTGAAGAATTTAATGAAAAAATTAACCAAGTTATCTATGTTTCAGCTACTCCAGGCGATTATGAATTAGAGCTTGCTAAAAATAAGTTTGTTGAAAGTATTATCCGTCCGACTGGCCTACTTGATCCAACTATTGAAGTTCGTAAAACTGAAGGCCAAATTGATGATTTAATTCATGAAATAAATATTCGTAAAGATTTAAATGAAAGAGTTTTAATTACAACTTTAACTATTCGTATGGCCGAAGAATTAACTAATTATTTAAAAGGCTTAAACATGAAAGTTGCTTATCTTCATAGTGAAGTTAAGACTTTTGAAAGATTAAGAATAATTAGAGATTTAAGACTTGGTAAATATGATGTTTTAGTAGGAATAAACCTTCTAAGAGAAGGTTTAGATATTCCTGAGGTAAGTTTAATTGCGATTATGGATGCTGATAAACAAGGTTTCTTAAGAAGTAAAAGAAGTTTAATTCAAACAATCGGAAGAGCTGCTCGTAATGAACGTGGACATGTTATTATGTATGCTAATATAATTAGTGAAGCAATGGATTTAGCTATTAAAGAAACCGAAAGAAGAAGAGCAACTCAAATTAAATATAATGAAGAACATAATATTGTTCCAAAAACTATTGTTAAAGAAGTAAGAGATTTAATCTCTAATGAAATTAAAGAAGATTCTATTGAAAAAATTTCTAAAAAAGATGAGAAAGACTTAATTCTTAAAATTGAAAGAGAAATGAAAGCTGCTGCTAAGGATTTAGATTTTGAGAAAGCTATGCAATTAAGAGATATTTTATTTGAATTAAAAAGTAAATAACATTATATTAAAAAAAGACTTTATATAAGTTAGATATTCTCTACTTAATTAAAGTCTTTTTTATTTTTAATGATTTTAGTACTTCAATCATTTTTTCATCATTCTTTGGACTAGATGCCGCTTCTTTATGGCCTCCACCGCCAAAAAATCCTCTTAAAAATATCTTTCTTATATTGTTTTTTATATTTTAATCTATATTTTCAATTCTTGTAAATAATAATTCTTGATGATTAATTTTAATATTTCCAGAGATATTTTGAATTTTCCATTTATATTCTGGTAAATTAAGCATCTCTTTAATTTTAAGGGAAGTATTTGGCATAATTGGTTTTATTAAGTTAGAAATATTAGCCATCATATAAATACAAGTATAAGTAGTATCGTTAAAATCAGAAATATTTTCTTTAACTTGAATCCAAGGTTGTTTTTCATCATAATACTTATTTCCTAAGCTAATGTATTCAATGATACTATTCATTGCATTTCTAAATTCACCTTTTTCAATATAAGAACCCACTAATTCAAAAGTTTTTTCAGTACTTTCAATTATTGTTTGATCAATATT
>CAZFQF010000002.1:0-4926 GCA_964520725.1 uncultured Muribaculaceae bacterium
TTGTTGTTTCATCATCATATCCAAAAATAACATTTTTAAATTCAATTGTCCCTTTAGGTTTTCTTAAATCAATATCACCAAACTTTTCATCGGCAAATAATTTATTATTAATAATTTCGAGGATTCTTTCCATTGAAACAATAACTTTTTGGTAAGCAACTGTTAATCTAGAAAATTCTTCTACAACTGAATATAAACGATACAAGTAACTTTCAATCATAAAGAATAATTCAAATGGTAGTTTTCCTTTAAATACGAGATAAGCACCTGTAATTAAAATTCCAAATTCCAAAATAAAATATAAAGACCAAAGAACAGTATAATAAAATATTTCTAAATTTCTTAAAGCTTTTTTATGTTTAAACATCATATCAATATTTTTAAAAGTATAACCAAATAAAACATTTTTAATTCCTAAAGCTTTAACTTCTCTAATTCCAGTTAAAGATTGAGTAGTTTCTTTAATATAATTATCGGCTTCTTCTTTAATTTTTTTCTGTTCTCTTTTGATTTTCGGTTTATAATAACCAGTCAGAATATACGTAATTATTAAAAACACGACAATCTCCAAGGTTAAAATCAAAGATATTTTAATGGAAATAGCAAGGATTATCAAAGCTGTTATTATTTTTACAACAAAATTAATAAACCTAGCTAAAAGTTCAACAATTTGATCTGGATCAGTATAGATTCGATTAACTAATTCGCCAACCCCATGTTTTTCAAAAGCAATAGCTGGAAGATTCAAGATCTTTTCATATAAAACCTTACTAACTCTTTTCATAAAAGAAAGTTCTAAAATATTATGAAGATATTCCATTGGCGTTTCAATAAAAATTCTCATAACAAGAAAAGATCCACTATAAAAAGTTAACCACATTATAAATGACTTAAAATTTTGAGCAACTAAACCTGATACAGCTTTTCCCCAAAAATATGGATACACTAAATTAGTTAGTGAAGATATTATAATTAAAATACTGAAAATCACTAATTTATATTTATCTTTTTGCAAGAATTGCCACATTGATTTAAATAATTGAAATAATTTCATTATACTCACTTCCTTTAAAGCACGGTAACATTATATCTTAAAACATCCTAATACACAAACATAACTGTTGCTCCCCCTTTTAATATATGTTAAAATTAAAATAATAAAAGAGGGTATAAATATGGCTAGTTTAAAACCACATTTTGCAATTCCTAATTATGAATCTGCTAGATCTTTAGATGGCACTATGATTATCGGCTCTAAATACCGAATAACAATTCTTAGTGATATCTTAATTAGACTAGAGTATAGTGAAACAGGAACATTTGAAGATCGGCCAACTGAACAAATTAGGTTTAGACATTTTGACGTAGCTAAATTCACTAAAAAAGAAGATGAAAATTTTTTAGTTATTAATACCAATTACTTTAAATTAGAGTATCAAAAGAACAAACCCTTCTACGGCTCGAAAGTATCACCTGACCAATTTTTAAAAATTTCTTTAAATAACACTGATAAATTTTGGTATTTTTCTCATCCAGAGGCGCGAAACTTTAAAGGAGCGGGTTATAGTTTAGATAATGCTGATGGTAATGCTGTTTATGGAAAAGGATTATATTCTACTGATGGTTTTGTTTCGATTGATGATGCACAAAGTTTAATTTTTAATAAAGATGGTTCACTGGGAAAAAGAAGTGATAATCGAATTGATACCTATGTTTTTATGTATCGTAAAGATTTTGGTTTATGCTTAAGAGATTATTTTAAATTAACGGGAAAACCAAGTTTAATTCCTCGCTATGCATTAGGTGTATGGTGGAATAAAGATTATCCTTATACGAGTAAAGAATTAGAAGACTTGATTTGGAATTTTCAAAAACATGAAATTCCTTTATCAATTATGCTTTTAAGTAAATATTGGCATATTTTATATTTGGAAAGTTTAACTGGATTTACTTTTAATTATGATTTATTTAATAACCCTAAACATATGATTGATATGTTTCATTCTAAAAAAATTAGACTAGGTTTGCATGTTGATCCAAGTGGCGGGATTCATCCTGATGAGCTATCATATCAAAGATTTAAAAAAACTGCTGAAATCCAAGATGAAGGTATTATTCCTTTTAATGTTTTTAATAAAAGAATTCTTACTGCTTATTTAGATGAATTAATTAAACCATTAAATGATTTAGGAGTCGATTTTTATTGGATAGATTATTATAATCCGAGTGACTTGCTAACTTTAAGAGCTCTTAACCACTATCATTACACTGACTATCAAAAATCCGATGCAAAAAGAGGAATGATCTTAAGTCGTAATGGAATGCTTGCTAGTCACAAATATCCGATATTATATTCCGGATATACTAAAGTTAGCTGGAATAACTTAGACCTAATTCCAGAATATAATTTAACTAGCTCTAATATTGGAGTTAACTGGTTAAGCCATGATATTGGCGGGTACTTAGATGGAGTTGAAGATCCTGAGCTTTACATGCGTTTTATTCAGCTTGGAACTTATAGTCCAGTTCTAAGATTAAGCTCCGCTGAGAGTCATTATTATAAAAGAGAACCTTGGTTATGGGACCCTAAAACATATTCAATTGTTAAAGATTACTTACAGTTAAGACACCGATTAATTCCATATTTATATACCGAAAGTTATAAATATACAAATACTGGACTTCCTTTTATTCAACCTGTCTATTATCGTTATCCAGAAATTTATGATGAACCTTTATATAAAAATGAATATTATTTTGGCTCCGAATTATTTATTGCTCCGATTACTAAGAAAAAAGACTTATTAATGAATAGAACTATTCACCGGATCTTTTTACCTAATGGAGTTTGGTATGACTTTAAAACAGGGAAAAAATTTATTGGTGGAAAAAGATATGTTTCTTTTTTTAAAGATGAGGATTACCCAGTTTTTGCTAAAAAAGGAACAATTATTCCTTTAGCTATTTTAGATAATGAGGATTTAAATAATACCAATCCTCCAAATTCTTTAGAAATTCATATTTTTCCAGGTCGAAGTAATACTTATCGTCTGTATGAAGATGATGGAATATCTAATTTATTTCAGCAAGGCTATTATTTAATAACAGATATTGATTATAATTATCAAGCTAATAATTTTACTGCGATAATTCGCCCAACAGAAGGGAAAAGTGGAATAGTTCCAAATATTCGTAATTTTAAAGTGAGATTTAGAAATACGCGAAAAGCTGATGAAGTAATTTTATATGTTGGTGAAGATAAACAGGAAAAATTAAACTCATATGTTGATGGTAATGATTTTGTTGTTGAAGCAAAGAACATTCCAACAAATAAACAAATATCAATTAATTGCAAAGGCACTAATATTGAAATAGATGCGGAGCGAATTATTAACGAAGATATTGATTCAATTATTTCCGATTTACAAATAACAACCAGTTTAAAAGAAAAAATAGCAGCGATAATATTTAGTGATGAAGAAATTAAAAAGAAAAGAATTAGTATTCGTAAACTTAAAAATAAGGAATTAACAGCTAAACATATCAAGATGTTTATAAAATTACTTGAATATATTGCGGAAATCTAATATAATATATTTTAAGCAGAAGAAAAAAGAGTAGTAATCAATTAATTATTTAAAGAGAGTTGATGTTAGGTGAAAATCAATAATAATAAATTTATGAACTTGCTTTTGGATGTATTAGGATTGCTCCTTTATCAGCAAATAAGATCCAATTAAGGTGGTACCACGGTTTTTTCGTCCTTTAGAAAAAATCGTGTTTTTTATTTAATTTAGGAGGAAATATGGAAAATTTAATGTTTTTTTTAATAACTTTTATTATCGTATTTATTACACTTTTAATAAACTATTATATTAAAAAGAAAAAAGGGAACTTATTTCAAATGAGAGAATTAGAAATGTTAAGAATTAGATTTAAACTCAAAAGTAAAGATTTAAATCATGAGTCCCTCGGGCTTATCTTTGCCTTAGTAAATAGTCTAATTATTGCCTTTACAGCTACCATTTGTACAATGCTTAAGTTAAATTATCTTTGGCAAATGATAATTGGTTTTAGTTTACTAATGGCACTAATTTATATAGTTTATGGAATATTAGGATTATTCATTAAATATCAGAAAGGAAAAAAATAATGGAAAATATAACACAAATCGAAAAGAAATGGCAAAAGAAATGGGAAGAAGAAAAAATTTATCAATTCAATAAAGATGATAAAAAAGAGAAACTTTATTGTTTAGAGATGTTTTCATATCCATCAGGTGCTAACTTACATATGGGGCACTGGTGGAATTATGGAGTAACTGATTCTTGGGCAAGATTAAAAAGCATGCAAGGCTATAATGTTTTTCATCCCATGGGGTTTGATGCTTTTGGACTTCCCGCCGAAAATTATGCGATTAAAACAGGAATTCATCCTTCTGATTCTACTAATAAAAATATTGAAACAATGGAAAAACAATTACGAGGAATCGGTGCTACTTATGATTGGGATTATGAAGTAAATACTTCAAGTCCAGATTATTATAAATGGACGCAATGGATGTTTTTAAAATTATACGAAAATAATTTAGCATATAAAAAAGAAGCTCCAGTTAATTGGTGTCCATCATGTAATACAGTTCTTGCGAATGAACAAGTTGTAACTGGAGAGTGTGAAAGGTGTCAGTCTGTTGTTGAACGTAAGAAAATGAGTCAGTGGTTCTTTAAAATTACAGATTATGCTGAAGAATTACTTAACGATTTAGATAAACTTGACTGGCCAGATCGAACTAAGAATTTACAAAGAAACTGGATTGGTCGAAGTGAAGGGGCATATGTTGATTTTAAAGTAGCGGAGACTAATGAAGAGTTTAGAGTTTTTACAACCAGATGTGATACTTTATATGGAGCAACATACTGTGTCTTA
>CAZFQF010000002.1:4936-29373 GCA_964520725.1 uncultured Muribaculaceae bacterium
CCTCGGATGCTAAAAAAGCAGTCGATGCTTATAAGTTAGAAGCATCTAAACAAAGTGAGATTGATCGAACTAGTACAGTTAAAGAGAAAACTGGAGTGTTTACTGGAGCTTATGCTATAAATCCTGTTAATAATAAAAAAATCCCGATTTGGATTGCGGATTATGTTTTAGCAACTTATGGAACTGGAGCAATAATGGCAGTTCCTGCTCATGATGAAAGAGATTTTGAATTTGCTAAAAAATTTAATTTAGAAATTATTCCTGTAATTCAAAAAGTAACTGGCCAAAAAAGAGAGAATGAAAGCTTTAAAAAGAGTATTGTAGCCGTAGTTTATAACCCTAAAACTGATAAGTATTTAACAATTAATTGGCATGAAAAAGGGGGAAGATTATTTATTGGTGGAACAATTCATGAAAATGAAACCCCGTTAGAATGTGCAATTAGAGAAATAAAAGAGGAAACAGGATATTATAATTTAAAATATTTACATACTTCATTTCCAGTAAATCATCATTATTATGCGTATAATAGAGATAAAGCATATGAAATAATATGTGATTTACTATACTTTGAGCTTGTTGATGAAGAACGTGAAAGTTTAAATTTAGATAATGATGAGAAAAACAACTTTACCGTTGAATGGGTAAATTCAGAAGTTGCTGAAAAAGAGGTTAAAGATGAACTTCATGCTACAGCATTTGAATTTAGAAAAGAACAAGCTTATGTTGGGGATGGAATCCATATTAATTCTGAGATTCTTGACGGACTTAATAAGGCTGATGCAATAAACAAAATGGCGGATTATCTAGAAAAAATTAATGCTGGAGAAAAAACAATTAATTATAAATTAAGAGACTGGTTAGTATCAAGGCAAAGATACTGGGGAGCTCCAATTCCAATCATTTACTGCGATAAGTGTGGAATGGTACCAGTACCAGAAAAAGACTTGCCAGTGTTCCTTCCATATGATGTAGAATTTAAACCAGATGGTGAAAGTCCACTTAAAAAAAGTTCAGAATTTATGAATTGTAAATGTCCTGGATGTGGTGGGAATGCAACTCGTGAATGTGATACATTAGATACTTTTGTTTGTTCATCATGGTATTTCTTGAGATTTCCAGATGCTCGAAACTCAGAAAAACCATTTGATCGGGATTTAATTAACCGAATGTTACCAGTAGATAAATATGTTGGAGGAATTGAACATGCTTGTATGCATTTGCTTTATGCTAGATTTTTTACTAAAGCTTTAAGAGATATGGGATATCTAAATTTTGATGAGCCATTTAAATCATTAGTTCATCAAGGAATTATTTTAGGCTCTGATGGCGAAAAAATGAGCAAGAGCAGAGGCAATACAGTCGCACCGGATCCAATTGTTGAAAATTATGGAGCTGATATCTTAAGAAATTATTTAATGTTTGGCTTTAATTATATTGACGGTGGTCCTTGGACTGATGATGGAATTATTGCTATTAATAAATATTATAATAAAGTAGAGCGTTTAGTTAGAAATTATAACGAAGGAATAGAAAATAAAGAAATCAAAGAACTAGAAAAGATTTTAAATAAAACAATTAAAAGCGTAATAGAAGATACTTCTAAATTTCAATTTAATACAGCTATCGCTAGATTAATGGAATATACAAATACCTTAGTTAAATATGAAAAAGAAGGAATTCCAAAATATTACTTAGAACAGTTATTATTATTACTTGCTCCGTTTGCTCCACATATTACCGAAGAATTATGGTGTGAGGTATTAAAAAATGAATTTAGTATACATAATCAAATTTATCCAGTGTATGATGTGGCAAAAATTATTGATACTACATATGAAATAGGAATCCAAGTGAATGGTAAGTTAAGAGCTTCCATTGAAGTTAACGTAGAATCTTCGGAAGAAGAAATAAAGAAAATAGCATTAGCTGAAGAAAACGTTATTAAACACATAGATGGAAAAGAGATTATAAAAATAATTATTATTCCTAAAAAAATAGTTAGCATTGTTATTAAATAAAAAAATCTTATTAAAAATCGAATAAGATTTTTTTATTGTTCGTATCATTGTTTATAAAGTGTATATAATAAAATTAGCTATTTATTTTTAAAAAACTCAAAAAACATCCACTATAAAAGAGAAATAGATGCAAAAATCAAAATTGTGTGCTATAATTCTATCTTGCGAGAAGGAGAAAAGTTATGAAAAAGACAAAAATTATTTGTAGTATTGGCCCATCAAGTTGTGATGCTGATGTTATGACACAAATGGTTTTAAAGGGAATGAATGTTGCCCGAATTAATTGTTCACACGCAACTGAAGAAGAAAAAATAAATGTCGTTGCAAGTGTAAAAGAGGTAAGAAAAAGAACTAATTGCAATGTCGCGATTTTATATGATTTAAAAGGTCCAGAATTTCGATGTGGAGATATGCAAAATGACGGAATTTCTTTAGTTGAAGGAAAGACAATTAGAATTATCAAAGAAAAAGTTTTAGGGAATGAAGAAAGATTTTCAGTAAATCATCCAAAAGCAATAGATAGTATTGAAGTAGGAAACTTTGTCTTATTAGAAAATGCTTTAATGAAACTTGAAGTTATTTCTAAAGAGCAAGATGGAATCACTTGTAAAATCATTAGTGGAGGAAAACTAGGAAATAAAAAAAGTTTATCTGTTCCAAATGTTAAACTTGATATGCCTTTTGTTAGTGACAATGATAAAAATGATATCATTTATGCAATTCATCATGATGCTGATTTTATCGCAGCTTCATTTGTTTCTTGTAAAGAAGATGTTTTACAAATTAGAGAAATATTAAAAGAATATGGTAAAGAAAATTTCAAAATCATCTGTAAAATTGAAAATCAATTAGGCTTAGATAATTTAGATGAAATATTAGATGAGTCTGAAGGAATAATGGTTGCTAGGGGTGATTTAGGAACTGAAACACAAATGGAAATATTACCATTACTTCAAAAAGAAATGATTAAAAAAGCTCGAGGGCTGGGGAAAATTGTGATTGTTGCTACGGAAATGTTAGAATCGATGAAAAAAAATTCTAGACCAACTAGAGCTGAAATCAGCGATGTAGCTAATGCGGTATTAGATGGTGCTGATGCTGTTATGTTATCTGGAGAATCAACAGTTGGATTATATCCAGTTGAAGCTGTAGAATACATGGCAAATGTTTGTGAGGCTACTGAACAAAATATTGATTTTAAAAACAAATTTAGTTATGAACAAAAAATAGGAACTACTCAAACAATAGCAACGTGTGTCGTAGAAAGTGCAAATTTACTTAATGCAAAATTAATAGTAGCTTCAACTATCAGTGGATTTTCGGCTCGTAAAATTAGTAATTTAAAACCCAGTACCTTAATTTTAGCGGCTTGTCCTTCTGAAGAAGTTGGAAGAGGATTAGCATTAAATTGGGGTGTGTATCCTACGATTTTACCAATTTTAGAAACAATTGATGAAGTTTTAGAATTATCAGTTGAAAAGGCCAAAGAGTTTATGTCTTTTGAAAAAGGAGACAAAATTATCCTTACTGGAGGTTTTCCAGCTGGAACAGCGAAATCTACTAATTTAATGAAAATTGAAGAATTTTAGAAAAAGAATATTTGATATAAAGTGAAATAGTTAACTTCAAAACTCGCACTTTTATAAAATAAAATATTAATAAAAAAGGACTGGTGAATAATAAATTCTCAGTTTTTTGTTTAATAAAAACGTTTAGTTGTTGCTTGCAATTAACGACAAAACGTCTTAACTTCAAAAAAATAATATGATATAATAAAAATAATAAAGTAAAGAAAAGTAGGAGTCTAAGCATGAAAACAAAAACTAAAAAAATAATAGTAATAATAAGTGCAGTAATACTTCTTTTATTAATAACAATAGGCGCATCATTTGCGTACTTTAGTGCAAGTTTAAGTGGAACAGAGAACACCACGACAATAACCACAACAGGTGGAACAATGAACATCACATTTGCTGGTGGTTCAGCAATAACCGCAACAGGAATCTATCCCAGTAATGATCCAATAGTGACAAAGAACTTTACAGTAACAGGAAATAATACTACAGCAATAAAGATGGGGTATTCCTTAAGTTTAATAATGGATGAAAATACCTTTAGTGTAGGAGCATTAAAATATAAACTAACAAGTACCAATACAGGAGCTAATGGAGAAGTGGCTCCAGCAATAAGTGATGCGAAAGATTTATATATAGGTCCAAGTACAAATCTATTAGGAGTAGGATACTTTAATGAAACAAGTGGAAATAAAGTTCATAACTATACGTTAAATATGTACTTTCCCGAAAATGGAGAGAGTCAAAATGAAGATCAAGGAAAGAGCTTTAAAGCTCATGTGGGAATAAGTGATATGGCATGCACAGATTGCTTAAAAGACAATATCTTGGCTCAAGGAGGAGGAGCAAATTCAATTAAAAACAAAGCGAATTCGAATTTTGATATTATATCTCCGCTTGGGATAAAATACAAAGAAAATCTTCCTAAGGAAGTTATACTAAATTCAGCTCCCGAAGAAATATATATAGGAAACGAGTATACATTTGATTCTAATACGGGAATATATAGTATTCCGAACTATACTTACTACTATGAGTTTGAATATAAGGTATATGAACCTTCAGATATCGGAAAATATATATGTTATGTGTATTATCATTATGATTGGAATACGTCAAGCTGTACTGGGCTATATAAAATAAATAGCGTGGCGGATGGAAAAATCGTAACTGCAACTGAGTACACATCTTCATATTATTATGATATAAGTGATGTAGGAATATTTAAAGCAGAAGATGAGTATGGTACAAGTTACTATTATCGAGGAGCAAAAGAATCTTTAAAAAATAATTTAATATTTGCAGGGTTTCAGTGGAAAATAATTAGAGTCAATGGAGATGGAAGTATTCGAATAATATATAATGGAACATGTCCTGGCAATGAATGTCTAATAAATAGTAATAGATCAGAAATTGATATAATTAAAACTGCCTATAATGCAGTTGGTGGTCTTGAGAATAAATATGTTGGTTATATGTATGGAGGAGCAGCAGGAGTCGCATCAACATCAAGAGAGCAAGCAACGACCAATGAAACAAGCAGTACAATAAAAACAGCAATAGATAATTGGTATGCAACTAATATCAATGGAACGGGATATGCAAACAGTATAGTAGATAATATATTTTGTAATGATAGACAATTGCAAAGTGAAGTAGGAGGGCCTGCAACAGGAACAGGCTTTGGTGGAATTACCACATATTATAGTGCATATTATAAATTAGTGACAACTAAAAATCCAACCTTAAAATGTAGTTTAAAGAATGACCGATTTACAGTAAACGATAATATAAAAGGAAATAAAGCATTAACTTATCCAGTAGGGTTAATAACAGCAGATGAAATATCACTAGCAGGATTAAAACATGAAACACAAAATTTAGATAATTATTTAATAAATAAAGGTCATTATAGTTGGACTATGTCACCAAAGTACAATAATGCTATGCATGTTATAGGAGCTGATGGAAGTTTAGGCGGTTTTAGTAATAATTTAACTTGGGGAGGCGTTCGTCCAGTAATAAACTTATCATCAACAGTAAAAATTATGGGAGATGGAAGTATATCGAATCCATATAAAATAGTTTGATAGAAAATAAAAAAGCGGTATTAATATAAGTAATCTACTAAATTTTTGAGGAGCTGACTTTTTTCGTTTTTTAGTTCCTAGTTTGTCTCCTATAATAAAGAAAATAAATACTTAATAATAATTAAAAAAAGAAGAAATTAGATTAACAAGTTCTAAAATCTTCTTTTTTTTAATCATTAAAATAAACATTAATTAATTCATTATAGCGAAATAGAAGGGCATTATCTTTTAAGCGTTCATTGAATATTTTTTGTAGTTCTTTATAATACCATTTTTTAGTTTCATAACTATTTTGTTTAGTAGTTATTAAAGATTCTCTTCCATTTTTGATAAATAAAGGATAATCAGATAGTAAATTATGAAGTTTGTCGGCAAGTTCTACTAAAACTAATTCTGATGAAAAAGTTTCAAATCTTTTAATAAATTCTTTTTTTCTTTCAATCCAGTTAGAAATATTCATGTTTTCAGAAAGAAGAAGAACATTATCGGCAATATCTTTTCCAAAATTTTTCTCTAAATCTTGATAAGTAAAATCAGTATCTTCTATAACATCATGCAAAAGTCCTGTAAGAATAGTTTCTTCTGAGCAGTTTAAATCTTTTAAGATGAATCCGACACTAATACTATGAAAAGCCATATCAATATCTTCTTTAATTCTTTTTTTATGTTGAAAAGCTTTAAAAACAAAATGAATTGCTTGTTCTTGTTTTCTATACATAATTTATATCTCCTAATTTAAAGCTATATTTTTATATAAATCATTATTTTTTATTAATTCTTTATGAGTTCCACTGCAAATATTTTTATTACAATCCATTAAAATTATTTGATTAGCTATTTCTAAAAAATCTATATCTGTTGTAACTATTATTATCGTATGATCTTTTTTAGTTTCATTTAATATCTCGATAACTTTTTGTTTTGTTTGTTTATCAAAAGAATCAAAAGTTTCATCAAATAGCATTATTTTTGGTTCTTTTATTAATATTCTTGCGACCCCTAATAGAGATTTAACCGTTGAACTTAGTTCATCAGCTGAAATATTAATTATTGTGTCATATCCATTTTTAAGCTTAATGATTTCTTCATGAATTTCTAACTTCTTACATACTTTAACAATTTTATTAAAATCTTCTGCGATTATACTTAAGTTATCTCTAATACTCATATTGAAGAAAATAGGATTCTTAGTAACTAAAGAAATATTATTAAAATAATAATCAGTATCAAAATCGTTGATATCAATATTATCAATTAATATTTCTCCTTCATGTTGTCTGTTTAGTTTCATTAGTAAATCAAACACACCAGTTTTACCACTTTTTTGATTACCAGTAATAACATTAATGGTATTTGGCTTAATTTCTAAATTAACTTTATTTAAGATAGGATTATCTCGATAACCGTATAAAATATCTTTAAATTCAATTTCGCCATTTATATCAATATCGATAGCTTTAAAATTATTATTTTTATTTCCTCTAAATTCTAAGAGCCTATTATATCTTAATTTCGCAACTTTAAATTGACGATAGTTAATATTAAATGTTGCAAACTCAGAAAAACTATCAATAATTTGTGCATAATAATTATAAATAACTAATAAAGTACCTAGAGTCATATTTCCTTTAGAAATTAAATATATTCCATACATAATTAGTGCTAACCTACATAAATCAATTAATAAAGTAATAGAATATTTAAAACCATCTTCAACAACTCTTTGATTTAAAACAGCATTAGTATAATTAGCTGAATAAGAAATACCTCTATTTTTAATCTGATCAAAAATATTAAAGTTTTTAATTTCTTTAATACAAATAAATATTTCGGTTAAAACATTATTCTTTTTATCAAGTTCATACGATTTTTTTTGATTAACTTTTTCAATTTTAACACTTGATAAATATAATACTGTTAAAGCAATAATCGAAATTAAGACTCCAACAAATCCAATGACTAGATTTATCATAAAGAAATAAATTAAAATTATAATAAATTCTATAACTCTGACACTTCTAGTAATAAAATTACAATAGTAATCGACCATTATATTAATATCACTATTAAAAATATTAATAAACTCACTATTATTAAATCTTGATAAACTAAATATCGAATTATCATAAGTACTTTGTAAACCTAATTCTGTAAAATTATTATATAGTTTATTATATAATTTGTGCCAAGTATATGTATTATATATTTCAGTTAATCGGGATATGATAGTTACACCAATTAAAATCGCAATAAAAATATAAGCTTTATTAAAATGTCCATTAGTGGCATTATCAATTGCATTACTAAATATTATTGGGATAATTATCGCTATTAATCTTAAAATAATTGAAGCTAAATATTTAAAAACAAATTCTTTTTTAGCCTTTTTTACAACACTTTTTTTATTACTATCTTCCATAAAAATCAAATCCTCTTTCTGAATGAACAAAAGCCATTATAGCATAAAAAACTTAAATCGAAGCATAAATATAATGTAAAAAGACAAATTAAAGTAAAGGGATCTTTTTTATATTAATTTCAATATTAAATATTTAGTTCTTTATTTGCTAATTAAATTTATTAGCGTTAAAAAAATAATATGCACTACTTTATTAAGTATACACCAAAAAAAAGGAGAATAAAAGATGTTAGATAATAATATTAAAAAAAGTAAAATCAAAAAAAAACTATTAATAATAAGTGCAGTAGTAGCAATGCTATTAATAACAATAGGTGCATCGTTTGCATACTTTAGTGCATCTTTAACAGGAGCGGAGAGCGGGACAACAATAACTGTCTCTGGCGGCACAATGAACATTGCTTATGTTGGTGGAGCAGATATTACCGCTACAGGAATCTATCCCTCAAATGAAAAGTTTGCGATCAAGAATTTTACCGTAACAGGGAATAATACTACAGACTTACAAATGGGATATAGTGTAAGAATAATAGTAGATGAAAATACATTTTCATATGGAGCAATCAAGTATAAATTAATAAGTACAAATACAGGCGCAAACGGACAAGTGATTCCAAGTATTACCGAGATGCGAGGAGTAGCCTCAACAGGATATTCATCATTTGTAGGAATAGGATATTTTACAAAAACCAGTGGAGATAAAGTGCATACATATGCATTAGAATTATACTTTCCTGATACAGGAGAGAATCAAAATAAAGACCAAGGCAAAATATTTAAAGCTCATATTGGAATAACTGACGTAGCATGCACAGATTGTTTGAAAGATAATATTTTAGCTAGGGAAGGAGGAATAGCAACAATAAATACTAAGCCGACACCAAATTTTGAAATTACAGCTCCCACGATAGTCGGTTACACTGAAAAAGAGTCAAAAGAAATTACAAATGTAAATATTAAAGATATTGCAATGGGATATTCCTATACTGTTGGAGCAACGGGTTTTGAAATAGTAAATCCTGTTTGGGAATGGCGAGATCAATATTATGTTTCTGATGTAGGTAAATATATTTATGATAATAATGAATTTTGGGATTACGGAGTATTTACAAAAATGTATAAAATCTTAGAGGTAACAGATGGAGTAATAACCAAGGCCATAAAACACGAAGCTAAACCTATTCCTGCTCCTAATACAAGTGGAATGTTCAAAGCCGATGATGACTATGGTATGAGTTATTATTACCGCGGGGTTCCAGAAAACAATTATGTAGTCTTTGCCAATATGTGCTGGCGAGTAGTAAGAATAGTTGGAGATGGTGGGGTCAAGATGGTTCTTTATAATTATAATCCAAGCAGCATAGCTAACCCTTGTGATGAATCGCAGGATGGAATTACAAATGCTTTTGCCAGATATAGTGGCACCACATACATAACGCAGTACAATATAAAAAATACAGAGGATAATGATGCAAAGTTTGCTGGTTACATGTACGGAGGAAGTAGTGAAGAGCCCTCAACGAGTTATGCTCAGGCAACAGCAAATGAGACAAGTAGCACAATAAAGACAAATTTAGATACATGGTACACTACAAAACTTTCTGATTATTCTTCATATTTAGCAGATACGATATGGTGTAATGATCGACAATTGCAAAATCCACCTGGTGGTCCTCCAGTTGGAGCAGGATTCGGAACCAATACTACATATTATGAAACTTTTGATAGATTAGATATAAATAAAAATCCGATTTTAAAATGTACTAAAAAGAATGACTCTTTTACCGTAAATGAGTCAGACAAAGGCAACGGATTATTGACATATCCTATTGGATTATTAACAGCTGATGAAGTAGCATTAGCAGGCGGAGTTTTTTTTAATTCTAATTTAAATTATTATTTATTCAAAAATGCAACGGGTTATTCTTGGTCGACTATTTCTCCAGGCTCTTCTGCAGGCGGAGAGACTAATGTATTTGTTGTAAATAATGATGGGAATTTTTTTGAAAGTAATATTCTATCCCTTACTGGGCTACGACCGGTAGTTTCTTTAAAAAAAGAGTCTAAAATAACTGGAGAAGGAACAAGTACTAATCCTTATAAAATAGTTTCTTAATTTAATAATAATTTAATGAACTTTGATTTTTATCAAAGTTTTATTTTGGCACAAAAATCTATATTGAAAAAAAAAATTTTATGATATAATTATTGTATTAATAATAGAAAGTATGTGGTAATGTGAAAAAATTGTTAAAAATATCAGGATATTTAAATTTATTGTATGCGCTTTTGTTATATTTTACTAGAAGCGGGAACTTTATTGCTCTTTTATTCTTAATTGTAACTGGAATAGTATATTTATTTTTTGCTCAAGGAAATGAAGATCCTTATTCTAAAAAAGGTTTATTTGCGGTGCTGGGAGTTTTTAATATATTTTTTAATTTTATATCAGGAATCTTGGTGTTGATATCATTAGATAAACGCTTAGTTATTGATGAAAATAATTTAAATATTCAAAAAAATAAAGAGAAAGAAAAAATAGACCCTGAAAAGAAAAAGATCGATATTCTATTAAAACTAGGGGTCGGAATGGTAACTATTTCGGGATTAATATTTGCTACTAATTCATGGGATTCAGTTCCAAATATTATCAAGTTTATATTTTTAATTATTTTATCCTTGGTATTTTTTGCTCTATATTATTTTTGTGAATATAAATTAGAACTTAAACGTAGTGCTTTCGTTTATTATATGTTAGGTAATATATTTATTATTTTTAGTTATATATCAGTTGGTTATTTTGCCTTAATTGGCCCATGGTTTTCAATTGATGGAGCAGGAAGCGATATCTTTAAATCCTTTTTATTCATATTAATAGCTTTAATAACAACTTTAATATATCGAAAATATTCTAAAGAGTTTTATTTATATTTTATCTATTTTGCTTTACAACTTACTTTAGTCTACTTCTTTAACTTTTTAGAAGTTTCTCAAGAAGTTATTATGTTAGTTTTAACTTTAATTATTGCTTTAACAAATGGCTTAAAATTTGAAAATAATATCGAAACTGAAATTTATAAAAAGTTTAATATAATTATGACTTATTTATTAGGAGCAATATTTATAATTTTAGTTAATGACATGCGTTTAGATTATGCAACTATTTTAATTGCCATAGTTCTTCTTTTCGAAGTTTTCTATATTTTAAAAAATGCGGCTAATTCATTTACCGAGTTTTCGTCTGCGATTTTAGTTTCACTAATTCCATTATCTACAATTATGGGATTAAAAATAACTTCTAATCTCGAGTATGTAATAGTTGGTGGAGCATGTTCAATTATTTATATTTTATGTTTTGTTTTTCATGAAAAAAATAATAAAAATTTATTTATTAAAGTAGTAAGTATTACCCAAAATATTATCTTATTAACTTTTATTCTTAACTCTTTTAGTGAAGAACTAACATTTGAAACCGGAATTATTGCTTTAAGTGCATTAATAACTAATATAGTTTATGGTGTTTTATATAAGAATAGTGATGTAAATATTGTCGAGAAATATTTACAAGCTCTTAAAATCTTAATTATGAATTTTACGATTATGTATATTATTAACGAACATTTCTTGGCGATTGGATTAGACTGGGGAATCATAATCACTTCTATTTTATTATTAGGTTTATATTTCTTATTTAAAGATGAAAGAAAGAAAAAAGAATATTTTATTGGATTTGTAATATCTTCAGTAATTACTTCGATGATTTGTCTTGATACTCAAAATAGAACAACCTTAATTATGGCTTTACTATTATCAGCCGTCCCATTTATTATTAACTATTTTAAAACAAATAGTAATGATAAATTAAATGTTTTATCTTATATATATTTATTATTCATGATTTTTATAATTATTAATGAAAATAATTTATTTATAGCTAGTAACTTATTCTCTTCTTTAATAGTTCTGGGAATATTTGTTATTTTAGCAATTATCTTAAGAAAAGATAGTACTCTTTTAAATATTACTCAGTTTGGAGCAATTATTCCTTTTCAAACGATGTTAAATGCTACTTATATCGAAAAAGAAATATTAACAGTCCTAAACGCATCATTTTATTTATATTTAACCTTTATCTTGTGTAATAATATTGTAAAAGGTGAGAAAGCCAAGAATATATTTTCATCAATTTGTTTATCGTTAATAATGCTAACTATAATTTTTGATTCAGGATGGTTAGTAGGATTCTATATTGGAATTGTTGCACTTTTAGCAATTATAATTGGTTATAGTGTAAAAGAATACAAATCTTTATTTATAACAGGGATTATCATAACAATTGTTAATATTTTATATCAATTCCACAATTTATTAAAAGTAATTCCTTTCTGGTTATATCTTCTTATTGGTGGTTTAGGAATTATTGCCTTTGTTATGTATAAAGAGATTAAAAAGAAATAATAATTAAAAAAAGGTACAAATAATGGAAGAATTCTATATCTATATTCCTAATTAGCATGCTACTAGAAAAAGAAAGAAACTAAATTCGGAAATGAATGGTTCAGAATTAATTGTTGAGAAATAGTTATAATCTAAAAAATGTCAAATTGAATTTTGACATTTTTTAAATTAATAAAATATTTTATTAATTTAAAAACTACTGGTAATTATTTGAAATTTTTAATATAATTAAAGAGATGAAAAATAAAGTTAAATGGATAATTTTTTTAATATGTTTAGGAATATTTTTGGGAATAAGTATTCTTCTTTTTGATGACAAACTTACTTTATTTGATAATAATATTTATAATTTTATAATATCTTTTAAAAGTAAAGGTCTCACATCATACTTTAAATTTATTACTAGATTTGCTAATACCTTATTTATAATAGCTGTATGCTTAATATCCTTGTTACCTGTCTTTATTAAAAAATATCAATCTTTATATTTAGTTGGATTAGTAATTATATCAACAGCTTTAAATCAAATATTAAAACACTTAATTATTAGAGAAAGACCAGTAGATATAAATTTAATAACAGAAAAAGGATATTCATTTCCCAGTGGTCATTCTATGGCTAGTGTAACGTTATATGGTTTTATAATATTTTTAATTTTTAAGAGTAAACTAAATAAAAAAAATAAGTGGATAAGTATTTCTTTATTAACATTATTAATTATTAGTATTTGTATTAGCCGAATATATCTAGGGGTACATCATGCATCAGATGTTATAGCAGGGATAATGTTAAGTATTTGTTTATTAATTTTACTGATAATTTATATGAAAAATAAAAGTGGTGATAAGTTATGAAAAAAGCATTAATTACAGGAGCAAGTAGTGGAATAGGTAAAGATATGGTTCTTTATTTAGATTCTTTAGGTTATGAATTAATTTTAGTTGGAAGAGATAGTGAAAGTTTAGGGCAACTAAAAAAGCAATGCGAAAAAGCATCAATAATTTTATGTGATCTATCTAATAAAGAAGAAGTATATCGTTTGTATTTAAAAACTCAAAAAGAAGATATTGATATTTTAATTAATAATGCTGGATTTGGTTTATTTGGATATTTTAGCCAGACCGATTTAGAAACCGAAATAAAAATGATTAATGTTAATATTATTGCCGTTCATATGTTGACTAAATTATTCTTAAAAAAATTTATGGATAATAATCATGGATATATTCTAAATGTCGCATCAGCTGCAGGATTTATGGCTGGGCCTTATTTAAATACTTATTATGCAACGAAAAATTATACTTTAAAATTAACTTTAGCTTTATCTGAAGAAGTAAGACGTCAAAAAAAAGATATTCACATTAGTGCCTTATGTCCAGGACCAGTTAATACTAATTTTAATAAAGTGGCTGGTGGTAAATTTAAAACTAAAGGATTAGATTCTAAAGAAGTAGCTAAATATGCGATTGATGAAATGTTTAAAAATAAATTAATTATTATTCCTTCATTTAAAATGAAATTAGCTATATTTGCAACTAGGTTAATTTCTACTAAACTTTTACTAAAAATAGTTTATAATATTCAAAATAATAAAAAATAACTTTACATCAAAGATTAAATTTTAAATCTAGGGTTTATTGAATATGATATAATTATGGAGGAGGAAATTATGTTTCTAAATATAATAAAAACAATCATAATTGGAATAATCGAGGGAATAACAGAGTGGTTGCCCATAAGTAGTACAGGACATATGATTTTAGCTGAAGAGTTTTTAAAATTAGAAGTCAGTGCGCAGTTTTGGGAAATGTTCCTGGTCGTTGTGCAATTAGGAGCTATCTTAGCGGTTGTCTCAATTTTCTTTAAAGACTTATTTCCGTGGGGATTTAACAAGACTAAAAAAGAAACAACTGAAACTTTTAGTCTATGGTGGAAAATATTAATTGCTTGCTTACCAGCTGCTTTAATTGGAATTCCTTTTGATGATAAAATAGATGAGTTATTCTATAATCCTTGGACTGTAGCAATAACTTTAATTATATATGGAATCTTGTTTATCGTTATTGAAAACAAGCATAAAAACAAACAAGCTGAAGTTACAAATATTAAAAATATCACCTATAAAATAGCCTTATTTATCGGGGCATTTCAAGTTTTATCTTTAATCCCAGGAACTAGTAGAAGTGGAGCAACAATTTTAGGTGGACTTATCTTAGGGCTTGACAGAAGTGTTGCGGCTAGTTATACTTTTTACTTAGCGGTGCCAGTAATGTTTGGCGCATCGTTACTTAAATTATTAAAATTTGGTTTTGCTTTCACAGGAGCCGAAACAATAATCTTAATAACGGGAATGTTAACAGCATTTTTAGTATCAATTTTAGCAATTAAATTCTTAATGAAATATATTAAGAAAAATAATTTTAAAATATTTGGTTATTACCGAATAATCTTAGGTATTTTAGTAATATTATACTTTCTTATTAAATAAAACGTGGTGATTAGTAAATGAAACAAAATATAATTATGATTATAATCTTAATATCCTTATTCTTTTTTGGCCTACTAATATATGATTTTAGTGACGAATTAGATACTTCTGTAAGTGAACATAAATGGTATCGAATAGAGGAAAACAAACCAACTGTAATTGATTTAAGTAATCGGGAGTTTTCTTATTATTATCAAGAAACAGGAGAGCCAGTTGGAGATTATCAACTTTGTACAGGGTTTAGATTTAATCGCAGTATTAATGTTATTAAATTAAATCATAGTTTTAAACAACGAAAAATATATATTGTTAATAAAGATGAAAAAGAATTAAACTTAACAATTGAAGGTAAAGAAAAAACCTTTTATGCAACTGAAGAATTAGCTGTCCATGGAGACTTTATTGCTAATAACAATTTAACAAAAGACCAGTTTGCCGAATTAATGAATATCGATCTGGAGAAATTTGATTTCACAACAGTTAATGATATTTTGAAATTATATAAAAATAAAAATACTGGATTAATTGCTTTAGTTAGTTCAGAAAAGAGTATTCAAAATGCTTTAAATGTAAAAGCTTTATTTAACTTTAATACTCACAGCTCTTTAGCTGTCTTAAATCTTGATAATATTTTAACTAAAGATTTAGCAAAATTAAATAAATTAACTAAAGATATTCCCGAAAAAGAAGAAGAAATAAATAAAAATAAAATTTCTATTTATAAAGTTGGAAATAAAAAGTTTGAATTAATGAAACAAATCGAAGTTACTACTTTTAATGAAATAGATAATTATAATAATATTTAAAAAAGAGGAAAACATGTTTTCCATTTTTTATTAGGAGGTAAAATAATGAATAAAAATGTGTTAATAACTGGGACAGCTAAAGGTTTAGGAAGAACCCTAGCTTTAATGTTTGCTAAAGAAGGATATAATCTTTATTTACATTATAATCTAAGTGAAATAGCAGCAATTAATCTTCAAAAAGAATTAAAAAGCTTTTCCGTAAATGTTAAATTAATAAAAGCCGATATTTCCAAAGAAAAAGAAGTTAAAGAGATGTTTAATCAAATTAATGATTTAGATATTTTAATTAATAATGCGGCAACTTGCGATGATTCTAATTATTTAGATAAAACTGAGGCTAGTTTTAATAAAGTTATAACTACGAATTTAACGGGGACTTTTTTAGTAACTAAATATGCTTCTTTAAAAATAAAAAAAGGAAACATTATTAATATTTCTTCTAGCAATGGGATTGATACATATTACCCAGAAAGTATGGATTATGATGCATCAAAAGCAGGAATTATTTCTTTAACTCATAATTTTGCTAAAGCCCTTGCTCCTAATATTAGAGTTAACTGCGTTTGTCCAGGATGGATAGAAACTAAAGAAACAAAAAATATGAATCCGAATTTTAAAAAGGAAGAAGAAGATAAAATTTTATTAAATCGATTTGCTAGTACAGAGGAAGTTGCAAATTTGGTTGTTTTTTTAGCAAGTGATAAAGCAGAGTATATTAACGATAGTATTATTAAAATAGATGGCGGGGTTAAAAAATGAATTTAGAAGAAATTATTCAAACTTCCGAAAAAGAGTTAAGAGAGGCTTTTAAACAAACTGAAGAGATATGTTTATTTAATAGTGAAAAAATCTTAAATGCTTTTCAAAAAAACAAAGTTAGTAATATTCATTTTAATAGTGCGACTGGTTATGGATATGGGGATTTAGGAAGAGATATTATTGAAAAAGTTTATGCTGATGTATTTAAAACTGAAAGTGCTTTAGTAAGAGCTCAGTTTGTTAGTGGAACGCATGCTTTAAGTACTTCTTTTTTTGGAGTTTTAAGGCCTGGTGATACAATGCTTTCCATAACCGGGATGCCTTATGATACTTTGCATCAGGTTATTGGTTTAGTAGATAATGATAGTTCATTAAAAGCTTTTGGGATTAACTTTGAAGAAATAAATTTAATTAATAATGATTTTAATTATGAAAAATTAAAAGAAATTTTAAATAACCAAGAAATTAAAGTTATTCATATTCAAAGATCAATTGGGTATGAATCTCGAAATACATTATCTATCCAGCAATTAGATAAAGTTATTAATTTTATTAAAAATATTAATTCAAATATAATTATTTTAGTAGATAACTGTTACTGTGAACTATGTAGTAAAATAGAGCCTAGTGAAGTCGGAGCAGATTTAGTAATAGGTTCACTAATTAAAAATTTAGGTGGCGGAATTGCTTCAGGTGGCGGGTATATAGTTGGTAAAAAGGATTTGGTTGAATTATGTGCACAAAGACTTACTAGTCCAGGATTAGGAAGTGAAGTAGGTTCTTCAATGGGAATGAATAAATTATTTTTACAAGGACTTTATTTTTCGCCATTAGTTGTGAGTAATGCTTTAAAAATTAAAGCACTTACGGCAAAACTATTTGAAAAATTAAATATTAAAACTATTAATAATAATTTAAATGATATTGTCTTAGGAATCGTTTTTAATGATGAAACAAAATTAAAAACATATGTAAAAGCTATTCAAAATAATAGTGCGATTGATTCAAATAGCGATGCAGTTGCTACTGATATGCCAGGATATGAACACAAAATTATCATGGCATCAGGGTCATTTACGGATGGATCTAGTATTGAACTTTCATGTGATGCTCCGATCAAAGAACCTTATATTGCTTTCCAACAAGGTTCTTTAACATATGAATACGGAAAAATCAGTATAAAAAGAGCAATTGAAAAGATAATAAATTAATATTTTTTAAGTGGAAAGTCGAAAATTCATGTATTATTATCGGGATATCCTGGGAGCAAATATAAGACAATTAGATGAAGAAATTAATAAATCTGGAGATCAGAAGTATATTAATATGATAAGAGTTGAAGATAATTTTAGTCGAGATTTCTTAGAAAAAAAATAAAAGATATGCTGATTTTTTAATAGCTAATATAAAAAAATTGTATATATAAATATTATTTGTTATACTATTGTAGTACGAGAAAGGTATTTATGAAAACAACAACATTACAATATATGATTACTTTTATAGGATTAATGTTATCAGTCGTTAGTGTATTTATGGTTAACGACTATATGAATGACTTACATTCAAAAAAAGATCCAATGATTGCGATTTTAAATAATACAACTAGAAAAAAAACATCTTCAACTTCGAGACTCGTGGAGGAATTAATTATTAATGAAGTAGTTCCGGAAGAAACAACAGTTACTACTACTACTACTACTACAGTTCCTGTAACTAAAACTCCAGAACTAGAAATAGGCTCAGAAGTTGTATATGAAAGTCTTACACTTAATGAATTAACTGATAAATTAAATAAAAATTTAGGTAGTAATTTAGAAGGAACAGGTTCTTATTTTGCATCTTATACACAAAAAACCGGACTTGATCCATATTTAGCTTTAGCCATAGTTTTACATGAAACCGGTTGTAAATGGGGATGCTCTAAACTAGTTAAAGATTGTAATAATATTGGAGGAATAAAAGGGACACCTTCATGTAATGGAGGAGCATATAAAGCTTATGAATCTTTAGAATCTGGAATAAATGGTTATTTAGATTTAATTTATAATAATTATTATAGTATTGGCTTAAATACTCCTGAACTTATAAATCCAAAATATGCGGCAAGTCCTGCTTGGGCCGAGGCGATAAACAGATATATAAATACAATTAGGAATAGTTAATTGTATTTTTTTATGGAATTTGTTATTATTAATATGGTGATGATATGAAGTACAAGTGCAAAGAATGTGGATTTATTCATGAAGGAGAAATGGCAGATGGTTACTTTTGTCCTTTATGTCATTCAAGTAAATTTAGTTTTGAAGTATTTGAAACTGAAGAAAAAGTTTATAAACGAGTTTATGTTGATCCAAATAGTCCAAGTCATGCAAGAATTGAAGAAAAATGTATCAATTGTGGGGCTTGTTCTAATACATGTGCTAATATTGTTAATATCAAATATAAAAATCCTGATGAACCGATTTGTATAAATTGTGGACAATGTATTTTAACTTGCCCAACTGGAGCCTTAGTTCCAAAATATGATTATAATAAAGTTTTAGATTTAATAAACAGCAAAGAAAAAACTGTCGTAGCAATTGCAAGTCCGGCAGTTAGAGTAGCTATTGGAGATGCTTTTGGTTTTGAGGCAGGAAAATTTTTAGAGGGTAAAATGATTGCAGCTTTAAAAAAACTAGGATTTGACTTTGTTTTTGATACTAGTTTTGGAGCTGATTTAACTTCAATAGAAGAAATAGCTGAACTAGATTATCGAATGAAAAATAATGGCCCAGTCCCAATATTTACCGGATGCTGTCCTTCATGGTTTAAATATGCAGGAATTTATCATGAAGATATTGTTAAGCATATTTCAACCTGTAAAACTCCGATTGGGGTGCAGTCTACGGTAATTAAAGAAGTATTTGCTAAAGAAGAAGGATTAGATTCTAATAATGTTATTGTAGTAGCACTGACTCCATGTACAGCTAAAAAATATGAAATAACTAACAGTGATTGTGATTACGTTATAACTACGAGCGAATTAGCTTTAGCTATTAGAGAAAATGAAATAGATTTTGATAAATTAGAAGATGAAGATTTTGATCAAATAATTGGTTCTTCCTCAGGAACGATGTACGGAACAGCTGGTGGAGTAACTTTATCAACTTTAAGAGTTTTATATTATAACGAAACAGGGAAGGATCTTCCTGATAATTTACTGTTAATTAAAGATAAAGGATTTTATAAAGAATATAGTCTTAAAATTAATAAAAAAATTATTAAAGCAGCTAGTGTTTATATGATGGCTAATTTAGAGAAACTACTACCAATTAAAGAAGAATTTATTTTCATCGAAGTTATGAACTGTAATATGGGATGCATTGGTGGTGGCGGACAAATCTTAATGCCGATAATCCAAATGAAGGATATTTTAAATAAAAGAGATAAAAGTTTAATTAAAAATGATAAAAAAGCTAAAATAAGATATCCTTATAATAATCCTGAAATAAAAGAGTTATATGAAGAACATTTAGATTATCCTTACAGTGAAAAGAGTCAAAAGCTTTTACATAACTTTCATGAAAAAATCAAGGAAAGTTAATATTCTTTTTGTGTTTTAGGGAATCAAAATAAAGTACCTTTTCATTGTAGCTATCAAAACGAAATGCTATAATAATTTTGTAAGATAAGGAGTCGAATTATGAAAACAAAAAAAATAACAGGAGTAATAAGTATCGTAGTTAGTACTATTAATAACAATAGGAGCATCATATGCATACTTTAGTGCATCCTTAACAGGAGGAGAAGAAACATCGACAATAACCGCAGCAGGTGGAACAATGAATATAACATATGATGGAGGAGCAACAATAACTGCAACAGGAATATATCCCAACAATGATCCGGTAGCAACAAAGAATTTTACGGTAACAGGAAATAACACCACCGGATTAAAAATGGGATATTCCTTAAGTTTAATAATGGAAGAGAAAGGATTTAGTGTCGGAGCGTTAAAATATAAACTAACAAGTACAAATACAGGAGTAAATGGCGAAGTAGTTCCAGCAATAAGTGATGCGAAAGATTTATATTATGGTCCAAGTTCAAATTTATTAGGTACAGGATACTTTAATGAAACAAGTGGAAATAAAGTCCATACATATACATTGAATATGTACTTTCCCGAAAGTGAAGAAAACCAAAACGAAGATCAAGGAAAGAGCTTTAAAGCCCATGTGGCAATTTCCGATATGGCTTGCACAGATTGTTTAAGAGATAATATCTTAGCCCAAGGAGGAGGAGCACAAACAATAAATGCTAAAACCACTCCAGATTTCAGTAAAATAACTCCAGAAATAATAAATTATAAAGAAAAAACAAGTGAATATATGAGCGCCATAACAAGTAATAATAATAAAGCAATTGGACTTGGATATACATTTAATGTTACAGCAGGAAACTATACCTTAACCAATTATGTAACAAATAAAAGTTATGGAAGTGAATATATCGGGTATTATACATGTGAAAGTGGATCTTATAGTAACTGCACCACAATGTATAAGATAAATGCTGTAAGTGGAACGAGTGTAACAAATGCAACAAAATATGAAAAAGAAATAAAAGCATATGATTACGGTGAAACAGGAATATATAAGGCAGAAGATGATTATGGAACGTCATATTATTATCGAGGTGCACCAGAAAATAATTATGTAGTATTTGCAGGTATGTGCTGGCGAGTAGTAAGAGTAATAGGAGATGGTTCTATAAAATTAACTTTATATAATTACAATCCCAATGCAGTAGGAAATCCATGCGATTCATCCCAAGATGGAGGAACAAATGCTTTTGCCAGATATAGTGGCACAACATATATAACAGCGTTCAATACGCAGTATAATGATGCGAAATATGTAGGATATATGTATGGAGGATTATCAGGAGTTGCATCAACAAGTAGAGCACAGGCAACAACAAATGAAACTAATAGTACAATCAAAACAAATTTAGATACATGGTATACAGCCAAGCTATCAAGTCAAGCCTCAAAGATAGCTGATATAATCTATTGTAATGATCGCCAGTTAAGAAGTGAAGTAGGAGGAGCAGCAACAGGAACAGGTTTGGAAACAGTGAAACATGGTATGCAGGAAATCAAAGATTAAGTAATACAAAAACTCCGAATTTAAAATGTGGGTTAAAAAATGATGCATTTACCGTAATAGAGACATCTAAAGGAAATGGAAAATTAACAAATCCAGTAGGCTGATTAACAGCAGATGAAATAGCGTTAGCAGGTGGATTATTCGGAAATTATAATACGGATTATTATTTATATAAAAACACAAGTGATAATAATTGGTGGTCTGCCTCACCGCGCTACTTCAATGGAGGTTACTCGGGCGTGTTCGGCGTGGACGGCTATGGCTACTTTGACGGCTACTACGTGAGCACCGCTGGCGGCTTGCGCCCCGCAGTAACACTTAAATCTACAACAAAAATAACAGGCCTAGGTACAAGTGTAAATCCATTCAAAGTGGTCTAAAAACTGAATAATTATTTTTAAATAAGTAAAATTTGTAGTTGATTTATGAACAAATGTATAATATAATTAATAAGAAGTTTCTTCTTGGTTTAAATAGACCTTCGAATTTATACTAAGATTTAACAGATAATTTATAAAGGAGGATATTTTAAAATGGCTTTAACTAAAGACAAAAAAGCAGAGTTAGTTAAAAAGTATGGAAAGACAACTGGTAATACTGGTAGTACAGAAGTACAAATTGCAATTCTTACTGAAGAGATTAATGAGTTAACTGAACACTTAAAAGTTCATATTCATGATTACCATAGTAAACGTGGTTTACTGATGAAAGTTGGTAAGAGAAGAAGTTTATTAGATTATTTGAAAAATAATGATGTAATAGCTTATAGAGAACTAATCAAAAGTTTAAATTTAAGAAAATAGGCACTAATCTTTTTAGTGTCTTTTTATTTATAGGAAGAAGTGAGAGAATGGAAAAAAAAGAATTTAGTTTTAATTTTTTAGGAAGAGAATTAATTGTTGAAGTAGGTGGATTAGCAAAACAAGCGGATGGAGCAGTATTAGTAAGATACGGAGATACTGTTGTTTTAACTGCGGCTGTAATGAATGATAATGTAAGTACAGGTGACTTCTTTCCTTTAATGGTAGTTTATAATGAAAAGTTATATTCAGTTGGAAAAATTCCAGGTGGATTTATTAAAAGAGAAGGAAGACCAAGTGATAATGCAACACTTGCTGCTCGTTTAATTGATAGACCAATTCGTCCAATGTTTGATGAAAATTTTAGAAACGAAGTTCAAATAATCAATACAATATTATCAGTAGATCCTGATAATACTCCAGAAATGACAGCGTTATTTGCCTCATCCTTATCGTTAGGAGTCTCAAAAATTCCTTTTGATGGACCAGTTGCTGGCGTAGTGGTAGGAAAAATAGGAAAGAAATTTATTATTAATCCAACTGGGGAAGAACTTGAAAACTGTGAATTAACATTAACAGTTGCGGGAACAAAATCAGATATTTGTATGATTGAAGCTGGGAGCAAAGAGGTTAGTGAATCAGATATGTTAGATGCTTTAATGTTTGGGCAAAAATACGTTAAAGAATTATGTGAATTTCAAGAAGAAATTATTAGTGTAGTTGGAAAAGAAAAAGTTAAAGTTGAACTTGCGGAAATTCCTCAAGATTTAGAAAAAGAAATTAATAAATATGCAGATGCAAAAATGGTTGAAGCAATTCAAATTAAAGATAAACTTAAATCTTATGAGAAAATTGAAGAAGTAAAATCTGAAACTATTAATTATATAGTCGAAAAATATCCTGAAGATGAGACAATTGAAAAGATGACTAAAAAAGTCCTTAATAATATTGAGGCATCATCAGTTCGTGATTTAATAACTAATAAAAAGATTCGCCCAGATGGAAGAAAATTAGATGAAATAAGAGATTTATCGGCATTAATTGATTTCCTTCCTCGAACTCATGGTTCGGCTTTATTTACTAGAGGTCAAACTCAAGCTCTTGCAACAACAACATTAGGAGCAATTGGTGAACATCAAATTTTAGATGGTCTAGGAATCGAAGATACTAAAAGATTTATGCTTCACTATAATTTTCCCCAATTCTCGGTTGGAGAGACTGGAAGATATGGAGCACCTGGCCGCAGAGAAATTGGTCATGGAGCTTTAGGTGAGAAAGCTTTATTACAAGTTATTCCATCAGAAGAAGAATTTCCTTATACTATTCGTGTAGTCAGTGAAATTTTAGAGAGTAATGGTTCATCTTCACAAGCAAGTATTTGTGCTGGATGTTTAAGTTTAATGGCGGCTGGAGTTCCAATTAAGGCTCCTGTTGCAGGAATTGCGATGGGATTAATTACTAAAGGTAAAAAGTATTCGCGTGAGCATCTCGTATATTTGATGATAATAACGCGCTTCAAACAAATTCTTTCGGTTAAGGATACAGGCAAGCTGCTTGCTAACGATATGCGGGATATGCAGATAGATAAATACTACGATGAGTTTATGGAAATGCTGAGCGTTGCTTCCGACAGTCTTATTGACAGCGTAAAGGCGCAGGAGAGCGATTCCGTCAGCCGCGTGGCGCTTAGACTGGCGACCGTAAGCTACGTTAATAAAATTGCCTGCGAGTTTCTTATAGACAAAATGAACGAAGATATTAAAGAATAAAAAGGCTTCTTTATTTATTCTCTCTGTTAAAGAAGCCTTAATTAAGTTATGATCTGAGAGTGCGAAGTGAATTGAGTATCGCTATAAGCGCTACGCCGAC
>CAZFQF010000003.1:0-27663 GCA_964520725.1 uncultured Muribaculaceae bacterium
TACCATCTTGAGTAATAAGCTGTATTTGACCATTTTCTTCTGTGAAGTTTCCTGTAATTTCATTATTATCACAAATATTATCATTTTCGTTAAACTTTAAATAATTAAATGTAAAAGTGTTATCTGAAGATAAGGTTAAAAATGTAGAAATATCAGGACAAATACTATTATTAGTTTCTTTATACTGACCATATAACTCTACGTTTAAAGGCGTTTCATTAATTGTTTCAGTAGTTGTAATAGTTGTTGTAGTTGTAGTTTTGCTTTGAAATGGTAATTGAATATTTTCTGGCAGTTTTATAATTCCTTGATTTATAAAATAATAAAAAGCCGCCACAATAATTCCTAAGATTATTAGTAAAGCAATAAAACCGACTACTGGGTTTCCTTTTTCTTTTTTTGCTTTTATAGGTTCTTCAATTACTAATTTTTTCTCTAATTTTACTTCTTGATTATCCTCTATTACCGGCTCTAAAACATTATTTTCGTAACTTAAATCGCTTTCAAGAGTTTCGTTTCCTAGTGAAGTATTTGTAGTTTCGGCTTTAGAATCTGCTGGAGGATTTATATTTTCAGCCGTAAAAGACGTCTCTTTCGCTTGAATATCAAGATTTGAAGAGATAGTTTCTGGTTCTTTAGTTGTTAAATTTTCTATATTTGTAGGATTATTATTCCGATCTTGAACATTATTATCTATTCCATTCGAGGTTTGAATTATAGAGCTATTTCCTTGTTCAAAAGATTCATTACTAATCGTTTGTGAGTTTTCATTATCATTAATTTTTTTTGGTAGTTCAAAATCATTATTATTTTCATTATTCATATAAAGCATCTCCTTTTTATTCTATAAAAATTATAGCATATTAAAATAATTTCTTCAATTTCTTTTTAAATGCTTTTTTATTAACGAAATATAAAACAATCGAAAATAACAGAAAAGAAATAAAATCCATATATGATAATTTTCTTTCGAATTTAGCGGTTAGTGTTATATTTTCAATAACTCTTGTATTAAAGTCAAACTTTTTATTTTTTATATACCACCCCGAAAATTCGTGATCTGTTTTATCAGGAACAAAATATTCTAACTTATCGTTTTCATTTATTTCTTTTTTTGTGATTTTTCCATCAATATCAAAAAAAACTGTTAATTTTGCCTCAAGACTATTCCAAACACCTAAATTATTACTTTTAGCGATATCTTCTAATTCATAGAGTGCATCTGTATAAAGATAATTGCCATAAATATATTTAACTTTTGCATAACCAATACTAACTAATTCTTTTTGAAGAAGAGAACCATCTACCCAAACCCATGCAAGATTTCGATTATATTTATCTGTTTTAGTGCTTCCCTCATCGTATTCTAAAATTATTTTTTTCGCTTTAGAAATTTTATTACAAGTATATTCACTAGCATTTTTTCCGAATTTTTGAGCCTCTTTAGTGGGATGAACTGTTTCTGGAGTATCGATAGCTAAAAAACGAACCTTGATAATTTCTTTATTTAAAATAAAACTTGCAGTATCTCCATCAATACATTTTTCGAATTTTACTGAATCTTTATTACTAGCGTTTACAATTGATGTAACCGAAAAAAAAGCTAGTAATAAAAACAAATATTTAAAAATACTATTTTTCATAATTCCACAAACCTAATTTACCCTTTGTTTTTTTATTATCTTCTATCAATCTAATATTATTAAGTACCCAAGCATAACCATTATTATGAAACCCATATACTTTGGGATTTTCTTGATGGATTTGCTGGCCGATTTCATTGTTTAAAGGAATTACATCAATAATAGTAGCGATAGCAACTATTTCTCCGGGTCTAAATTTAAACTTAAAATCTGAACAATTAGGATAAAAGGTTTTTCCTGCGTGAATGTAAACATCGCCACGATAATTAGTTTTCCAACTTCTAAATTCATATTTTTTGATTCCTAGAGCTATTAGGGTTGCATAAGGTTCTTTAATTGTTAAAACTTTCAAAAATATCACCTTTTTTATTATAACATACGCCATTTTATTTGAACATTAGACAATAATATGTTAATATTATTTATAGTAAAGAAGGTGATATTTTGAAACCGATCCAGATACTTTTGAATGAAATAAGCAAAAGAATTGAAGTGACTAGTACTTTAATTACAGAATTTGAAAAAGGGAAAAATGCGACACTTGCAGTGGAAAATATCCTGTTTAAGTATGGAATAACTAAAGATGATTTAGATATAGATAGTTTGATAAAAATCGAAAATGAAGACTTTAATCAAATATTAGAAGAAATGCAGGCAGGGAATATCCTAGAATTAACTCAGCAATTTTTGGAAAACAAAGAAATTATTAAATTATACTATTCTCTTCAAGAAAAACATGGTCAAGTGCCAGATGCCACTCAATATTATGAAGCAAAAGAAATTTTAAATAAAATAGTCCTTTTAATTAAAAATCATTTAAAAAAATATGAAAATGAGCAAAAAGAACATATTCTTTCATTAGAAGAAGTATTAGCTACTTATAAACAAACTTTTAATAAGTTTAAAGGTGGGCAGTTAGCAGAACCAATATTAGATTTAGAGATGATGACTTTCCATGATTTACTTAATAAATGTGGCTTTGATTTAACTAATAAAGCGGCAATAAAAAAAGCGGTTGGTCAAGCCAATTATAATTTAACCGAAAAACCAAATTTAGCAAGAAGTGAGGATGCTAGATTGCTAGATAAATATCGAGTTATTTTGGAAAAAAAGAAAGAACGTTATTCCAGTTACATAACAGCAGTAAAAAGCAAGTATTTAGCCAATAGAAACTTAACTATTAAAAATTATTCTGAACTAATGAATAGAATTTCTAGTGAAAATCCAGATATGGAAATAGATATTATTGAGAATGTAATAGTTAGTATCTTATTAGAAAACCAGATTTCTAAATATGATGATTCTTTAGCTAGAAATATTGAAATCACTGAAAATCAAAAAGAAGAAATTATTGTTATTTGTGAAGAAATTTTGTTAATTTATCGCCCAAAAGAGGTGGAGAGCTCAGAATTACAACCTAATAAACTAGGCGAAACTAGTTTTGATATTAAATCAGGAGGTGTACAACTTCTTGATTCTGCTAAAGAAATAATAGCATTAGAATATGAAAGTTTAAAAAATTATGCTGAAGATGATGCTACCCGCTATTCAATGTTACTTACTTTAGGTGAGAAGTATGCTTTAGAAGAATCTAGTTTAGAAAAAGATAAACATTCACTAGCTTTAATAATTGAGACTTTAAGATTATCTACTAATTTATTTGAAAATATTTTAAATAGTGAAAGTTTTGAAGAATATGAAACTGAATACAAAGCTAAAATAAACGAAATAACTGAACTTATTGAAACTTATCAAATAGTTAAAAAAAGAATAAAAGAAGAAGTTCCAGAAAATAAAAAGGTAGAAAAAAATTTAAAAAAAGTATCATAAAAAATATAAATAAAAAGGAGGAAAAAATATGTTATCAGGAAAAGAATTATTAATAAGTATTATTAAGAATGCTTTATCTAGTTTAGATAATAATAGCTCTAATGTTAGGCAAATAGCTTTCGACAATGCCGAATTAAATTCTTTTTTAACAAATTTTAATCTTCCCGAGGATGTTTTAAAATTAAAAGATTCTACACTAAATAATTTAGTAATTAATTTAGAACCCGAAGAAACACAAAATGAGTTTGTGGCGAATATTAAATTTATTAAAGGATTAATTGAAATAAGCCAAGAAAATGGAACTCCGTTCACTCTAACTAAAAATCAGTTATTGACATTAGAGGAATTAAGAGAACTAATTAAAAGAACAATTAATCAAAACGAATATAATATGTCTCATGCAAAAGAAAAAAGCACTAAACAAATTAGTGAATATCGAAGAATTTTGGGCTTGCTCCAAAATGATAAAATATTTACAGCTGAAGATTACGACGTTGTAGAAGAAATAATAAGATTAGAAACGCCCTCATCAATTGAAAGCAATCTAGATAAAGTAATGACTTATTTAAACGAATCTAATGCTAGACTTATAAAAGACAAATATATTGGTATGAAAAAAGAAGAAAAGAAAAAGATTCCAATATATCTTAATTTAACTTTAGTTGAACCACCAAAACCAGAGACTACCATTTTAGAAAGTGTTGCGGAAGATTATAAACCAGAAGATGAAATTAATAATGTAGAAATAAGTAGTTTGATGAGTGAAGAAGTAGAACCTGGTGAAGATATATTTAATTTTGTTAATTTAAAAAGAAGAAAGCCAGTTATGAAACTAGCCGAAGCTGAAAAATCACAAAAATTAAAAGAAATTTTTGCATATTTAGGGTTTAATTTTGATGAATTATCAGACGAAGATAAATCAAGTTTATTTTTAGACGATTTAGAAAACATTCAACAATTTGCAAAATTTTTAAAAGAAGAAAACAGATTGATTTTATCAAAAATTAAAAATACCAATATTCACTGCTTATTATACATATTAAAAAATTCATCAAGAACATTAATAGAAATGGTATTAAACGTATTAGAAAACGATTATAATATTAGAAGTACGAGTCCCGAATTAGCTAAAATTGTGAATACTGCAACTCCCATTTTTGGAGAAACAGGCTGTAATAATTTCATGGAAAATGTCAAAATTTTCAAGAAATATAATATATCTATTAACATTTTTATTGATAAAAATATTGCCTTTTTGTTTACTGATAACGAATCATTAGTAAAAATAATAAAACAATTAGAAGAAAAGGGCGCGGACATTAAATTAGCTTTAGAAAAATGCCATTTTGCGATTGGAACCAAGGATATCAGCAAAGATACACCAAATTTAATTCTTAGAAATTTAGAAATCTTAGAAATATATGGATTCAATTTGAGCGATTTCTTTGCGGAAAAAGAAACATGTTATTCACTTTTAAATAGTCATTATCTAGCTAATAAACTAGATCAGTTTATTGAAGTTGGTTTAAATGAATATATTCATAATAATTCTCAATATGCTGGTAATACTTTTAAAACCCTTTTAATAAAAAGAATTTATTATGCTTACAAAAATAATATGGAAATTTGGAATATATCTAACATAGAGTTCGGCAAATTAAGTGAGGTTTTTGCTAGATTAAGTAATTCTTCTGAAAAGAAATTCACATTAGAAGATTTTAATAATTATAAAAAATATTTAGGAAAAAGCCGAGATATTATTAATGAACATGATATTAATATTATAAAAGCAGATTATCCAATTATGGAATTAATTGATGAAGGATATCGCCTGGCAATTTATTCTGATACTCCTCTTACATTATTAAAAAGAAAAACAGAGTTGATTTTTGATACTCAAATAATTTCACGTCCTAAAGTATTTAGGGTATTTAAATTATTAGTATTAGATGGCTTAGAAGAAAAACAAGCTCTATTATTTAGTTTAATTTACAATTCAGTTTTAGAAGAAAAAGAATTTGATTTTATAAAAAATGTAGTGTCTGGAATGGGGGTTGAGATAGAAGATGTTGAACTATCTAAAGCAGCTTGATTTATCTGATGAAGAAATTGAGAATATTACTCAAAATTTAGGCGCAGACACTATTGAAAATCTTGAAACAATGCGTGATAATGTTTTAGAAGTATTATCATATTTAAAAGAATTTGGTGTTAAAAAGCTTAGCAATATAATTATTAAAAGACCTGATATATGTTTTAGAGTTAAAGATAATTTAGAACAAGATTTAACAACTTTAGATAAAGAATTTTTAATATATATATTTAATAATAGTTTAGATGATTTAATTAATTTCAATATTTAACTTAGAAATAAAAACTAAGTTAAATTTTTTGTCAATAATTAGCACTCGGTGTTGACAAGTGCCAAAAATATGATATAATTATTTTAGAAAGGAAGTGGATGTATGAATTTAATACCAAGAAGTTTTTTCTTTGATGATGATTTTGAGAATCTTTTTTTAACTGCTCCTCGAAGAAATGACCTAAAATGTGATATTTATGAAGAAGATAATAATTATCATATTGAAATGGACATTCCTGGATTTGCAAAAGAAGATATCGCTGTAGATATTAAAGATAAATATTTAACAGTCAAAGCTTCTAAATCAAAAGAGCAAGAAGAAGATACAAAAAATTATATCAGAAAAGAAAGAAGTTATGGAGAGTATACTAGATCATTTTATCTTGGAAATGTAGATGAAGAAAACGTTGATGCTAAATTCGAAAAAGGCACTTTATTAATTACAATTCCTAAAAAAGAAGAAAATGATTTAAGAAAAACCATTGAAATAAAATAATAAATAAATAGGTGGGCTTAGCGCTTACCTTTTTTATTGAAAAAATTATAAAATAATTGTATAATGTTTACACGGCCCATTGGTGAAATGGTTAACACATAACCCTCTCAAGGTTACATTCATGGGTTCAAATCCCATATGGGTCACCAATAAAAATTACTTGTGCAGCGTCACAAGTTTTTGTTTAGCTCTGTATTCTCAGGTAATTTTTAGAAAGTTTTAATTACTTTTAATTATAATAAAATTATTCGTATAACTTATATAAAAGATTACAAATTCTTACAATTTATGTTTTTGCTAAATTAATGAAACAATGTTATAGTTAAAAAAAGGCGCTAGGTGACACCTTAATATATAATATTTTAGTAAAATTCATGTTCGCAATGTTTGGATTGCTATTTTTTAAGTCTTAGTCTATTAAATGGAGATACACTATTTTCAACCTTATATAACTTCTTCTTATTATTTAAGTAGTTATTTAGTGGATCAATAGTTTCAAAATCCGAACCCTCATTAACCAAACAATCATTTAATGCTGATCTTAATGTTAGCTCCTCATAATCTATTTCAACCAAAGTATAATAAGCTATTACAAGTGCTATTCCAACTCCTGTTATCTTCACAAGAGTTGTTCTTAAAATCAAAATCCACTTCTTCCGGGAAATTTCTAAATGGCTCTAATATCCCGTTTGAAAGAGATATGGCTGCGCCTGTCATAACGGTGTGAGCTAAGAATTTTAAAGCTTTAACTTGTCGGATTCTTTCGTTTAATTCTTGATTTACATAAAAGCCTGTAATCGTTGATGTTTTTAACATTTTTATTTCCTCCCCCTTTGAGGACTGCTGTTTTAACACAATCATGAAAAAATGCCAAGAAAAACAAATTAAGATATAATGCTATTTAGAATGTGAAAGATAGTAATTACTTATCAAAGACATTATATTTATTTTAGTAAAAACATAAAATTTTTATGAAGATGTTTTTTTGTTCTCTTTATTTTTTTGCTGACAATATTTTTAAAATATGTTATTCTTATGATAGAATAAAAATAATAAGGGGATGTATAATATGCAGCTTTTTCTACTTGATAAAAAGAAAATAACTAAATTAATGTTGCCCAATATAATTGAGGGGGCATATTCTATGGATTATAAACCCGAAAACCTACCTATGAAAAAGACTATTAACATAGAGGCACAAGACAATAAATGGATTTTTATAAGTAGTGGCGAAGTTAATGCAATACAAGGCGGGATTGAAACTGCTGCTTTGACCCTTACTGATTATGGTTATTTTTCAATTAAAATAACTAATGTATCGGAAGATTTGTTGCTTTTCCCTATGCCAACTCATGAAAACAATTGTTATAAATTAATGACTACTATGGAATCTATAACTATTGGTAGCGATGAATCGAATGTCATTTGTTATCAAAACGAATTTATACAGCCTAACCATGCTCAGATAATTAAAGAAAATGGGATTTGGTATTTATCTTGTCCTGAAGATAATGATAAAGCGATTGTATATTTAAACGATAGCAGAATTACCAAAAAAGAATTAAAAATGGGCGACATAATTTTTATATATGGTCTGAAAATTCTTTGGTTAGCAAACTTTATGTTTGTTTATAATGTTAAAAATAGTGTTACTATTCGAAGCGCTAGTTTACAATCTTACATTGAAGAGCCAATTGATAATTCGAAATATTTACCTGTTTCTGATAAAGATGCCAGCGTAGAATTATATAACGTTAATGATTATTTTTTTCATACAATAAGAATTAAATCCGGATTAAGAGAAAAAGAATTAGAAATAGATCCTCCACCTGCTAAGCAAGAGCCTCCTGAATCCTCATTTCTAGTAACTATGGGTGGAAGTATCTTAATGTTAGCTTCAGCATTTGTATCAGCTAATTCGATTTTTAATGGTTTAAAGGATTCCTCTAAGACATTTAAAGATTTTACCCCGCAAATAGTTATGGTTAGCGCTATGTTATTTGGAAGTATTTTTATGCCACAAATAACGCGTTTTTATCAAAAAAGAATGTTGAAAACAAGAGAAAAGAAACGCCAAAAAGAATATAAAAAATATATTCAAAATAAGACCCAAGAAATAGAAAATATAATAACCGATCAAAAGAGAATTTTACGTGAAAATAATTCATCTTTAATTGAATGCTACGGAATTGCAACTTCTTCAAATTCACGAACTAGATGGTCTAGAGAAATAAAAGACGAAGACTTTTTAAATATTAGATTGGGGACTGGCACGATTCCTGCTAAACTATCGATTAAACCAATCAATGATGCTTTTACAATGGAAAAAGATGATTTAAAAGATTTAGTAATAGATGTTGCGAATAAAAAATATGATTTAGAAGATGTTCCAGTAACTTTTTCATTTTTAGAAAATAGAACAACTGCTTTAATTTGCGATGGGTCATTCGAACAAGACTACATTAATGGGTTAGTTCTTCAGTTAGCCACTTTTCATAGTGCAGCTGATTTAAAACTAGTATTTTTACTTAACGATCCTAATATTAACAGGTGGGAATATGCAAAATATTTGCCTCACTCTTTAAGTGGGACAAAAGATATAAGGTTTTTTGCTAGCGATTTAAAAGAAATAAAAACCGTTTGTTCTTATTTAGAAGAAGAATTTAATTATCGATATGATGTTTCTGGGGGATCTGATAATGATCAATACAAATATTTTGACTCTTATTATTTAATAATAACAAATGATTATTTTGCAGTTAAAAATATTGCTATTATTAATAAAATTTTAAATGCTAACGGCAATATGGGATTCTCACTTCTAATTATAGAACAATCTATGCAAAGAATTCCTAATCAATGTAAAGTTTTTTTACAAGTATTAGAACCAAATAGTTATATATTCTTAAAAAATTCAGATGATCAAATTAAATTTATTCCAGAATATGATGCTAGAATAAATATGCGAAATATATGTTCACCTTTAGCGGTCATTCCTCTTTTACCTCCGGGGAATGCCAGCGCTTTACCTAATTCGTTAACTTTTTTAGATATGTATAACGTTTCAAAAATCGAACAATTAAATGTTAGTAATAGATGGAAAGAAAATAATCCGACTGTTTCTTTGCAAGCACCAATAGGAGTTCAAGCTAATGGTGATCAATTCTTCTTAGACTTGCATGAAAAGTTTCATGGACCTCATGGATTGGTTGCAGGAACAACAGGATCTGGAAAATCAGAGTTTTTGATTACTTTTCTTTTATCTTTATCGATAAATTATCATCCTAAAGAAGTACAATTTGTTATCATCGACTATAAAGGAGGAGGTTTGGCTGGAGCTTTTGAAAATCGCCAAGCAGGAGCTAAGGCTCCCCACTTAGTAGGAACTATTACTAACTTAGATGTAAGTGAAATGAATCGAACTTTAGTATCGTTTAATAGTGAAATCAAAAGACGACAAAAAGTATTTAATGACACTAGAGATAAATTAGGAGAAGGAACTATTGACATTTATAAATATCAACAATTTTATCGAGATGGACTTGTTGATGAACCAATGGCACATTTGCTAATTGTCAGTGATGAGTTTGCTGAATTAAAGTCTCAACAACCCGAATTTATGGATGAACTTATTTCAATTGCCCGTATTGGTCGGAGCTTAGGAATTCATTTAATCCTAGCTACGCAAAAACCAACAGGGGTTGTAACAGATCAAATTTGGAGTAACTCTAAATTTAAAATTTGTTTAAAAGTTCAAGACAAAGCTGATAGCATGGAAATGTTAAAAAGACCAGATGCGGCTAGTTTAAAAGAAGCGGGAAGGTTTTATCTTCAAGTTGGATATGACGAATATTTTGATATAGGACAATCAGGTTGGACAGGAGCTAAGTATAATCCAACTAATAAGCGAATGAAAAAGCAAGATGATTCCATTAATTTTATTGATAATACTGGATATTCGTATAAAACAATAAATGATATTACAAAGGTAGAAAGCAATGAATCTAAAATAGATCAATTAACAAGTACTGTTAAATACTTGATTGATATTGCTGCTAAAGAAAATTATCAAGCTAAACAACTATGGAGAAGTGTTATTCCTGGCGAAATTTTTCTTAATGAATTAAAATCTAAATATAATTATAAGCGAGCACCGTTTTTTATCAACCCAGTAATTGGGGAATATGATAATCCAAAAGCCCAATTTCAAGGACTTCTTACTTTAAATATCACTAGCCGTGGTAATACATTAATCTATGGAATGACGGGTAGCGGAAAAGAGAATTTATTATCAACTATTATTTATTCAATCATAGTTGATCATCATCCTTCAGAAGTTAACTTCTATATTATTGATATGGGGACTGAAACACTTAAGATGTACGATTCAATGCCGCATGTGGGAGACGTATGTTTAATTGATGAAGAAGATAAAATCCAAGATTTAATAAATTTAATTACTAAAGAGATGGTTAGAAGAAAACAATTATTTGTTGACTACAGTGGTAGCTATATAAATTATTGCAAAAATAGTGGAAAAACTGAACCGTCAATTATTGTTGTAATAAATAATTATGAAGCTTTTAATGAAACATATGAAAAATTCATTGAACCGTTAACAATACTATACCGGGATGCTAATAAATTTGGTATTTACTTCATGATTACTACTAGTACCGAAAATACAATGAGATCAAGAGCGGCCGAAACATTTAATAACAAAATATGTTTGCAAATGCCTAACGAAGATGTTTACCGTAATACAGTTGGGGCACCTCGTAATTTAAAGCCATTAAAACTATTTGGTCGTGGATTAGTATTATTAGAGGAAGGTCCGTTCGAATTTCAAACGGCATACATAGGAGATCCAATTGAAATCAATAATATTGTTAAACAAACAACTGAAACGCTAAAACAGTATAATTATAAAGCAAAGAGAATACCAGTGTTACCAACAGATGTCACTTTAGAATATGTATCAAATACTATAACTAGTTTGTCAAATGTTCCAATTGGTATTAACATTGAAACTAAAGAGGTTTGTTCATATAATTTCACAGCAAGTAAAATTAATGTGATTAATACATTTGATATGGAAGCTAATTCCAACTTCTTTCATGCTCTGATAAAACAACTTAATACGGATCAAAACTTAAATTTGAGAGTAATCGATCTTTTAAGTGTTATCGATAAAACAAAAATCGGAATAGAAGTTTTTAATGATAGATTCGACCAAGTTATTATAGCTATTTATAATGAAATAGCTAATGAAGCAAATGCGTCCAAAAATATTCTATATTTATTTTTGGGAATTAGTGAATTAAGAAGCAAGCTAAATGAAGAAGGAAAAGAAAAATTTGATAAGATTTTTTCTAATACAAAAACGTATAATAAATCATATTTTATTTTTGCTGACAATTATGATTCATATAAAAACTTTCAAACAGAACCATGGTATAATACAGAAGTTAATAAAAAATCTGGGATATGGTTGGGATATGGTGTTGATGAGCAATATGCAATTGACTTTCCAAATTTGAGTATGAACGATCGAAAAATCAAAGAACCTGAGTTCGGCTTTATAGCAGCAAGAAGTTCACGTACAATTTTTAAAAAGATAGTCTTAACCGCGGAGGAATCTCATGAATAATAAAGTATTAATTGAACTGATTGTTCCAGAAATTGATAAAAGATTCAGTATTTTCCTTCCTATTAACAAAAGAATTGGGAATATAATACTGTTGCTTAATAAATCAATTAATGAAATAGACGAAAACCACATCAAAACCAGTAATTCTTTATATAATCGAGATACAGGACAAAAATATGATATAAATTTATTACTATATAACTCTGATATAAGAAGCGGAATGGTTTTAGTATTAATTTAACGCTAAACAATTAGCGGTAATTAAACTAATAAATAATATAATTATTTAAGGCAGGATTTTTTAAAAAATTAATCCTGTTTTTTCTTAACTTCGATTTTTTTTAGCTAAAAAAGTATTTTTAAGTGTTAAGTTTTTTACATATCTATATCGAAAAAATTGACATAAAGAAGAAGAAAATGTTATCATTATTTTAGTAGATAAGGTAGAGGAGTAGTAATCATGAAAAAAGAATATGAACATCCATTTTTGGAAAAGATCCTCTTTGGGTGCTTAAAAAAGAACACTTCAATAATGTGCGTCTTTTTTGTGCATAAAAATCTGCATTTTTAGAAGGGTGGTGAGAAATAAAAATGGCAAAAATTGAAACAGTTGATTATGAGAAAATCCCAAGTGAAGCAAGACAAATGCGCGAGCTTGGGCAACAACTTAATAACGAGTTCACAACAGCATATCAAAGCGTAGATACAATGCGTAATGATTGGTACGGAAGAAGATATAATGCTTTATTATTAGAATTTAATAAACTAATTCCAACAATAAATAAAATGTTTGAGTTGATAGTTACTGAAGTGCCTTTTAATCTTGAAACGGTGGCGAACAATTACTCAAACGCTGATCAAGGACAAAATACTTGCCAAGCACAACAAGTGTCTTGTGTAAAAATCAATGAAATTACTACATCTACAGCAGTTGGGTTAAGATTTATAACCGAATCAGTATCAGCAACTCAAATTAAAGTTACATCGAATTTTGATAGAGCAAGCGAATTTATGACAAAAATTGAACAAGTTTTAAACGGAATGACTTGGGACAGTGAGGCAGCGAATGCATTTAAAGATCAATTCAGAACTATGAAAAATTCTATTATAAATGCAATTGGTGAAATCAAAACATCATTCACAACTAATATGAATAACACAAAAGAAGATATTCAGTCAGCAGAATCTGCTAATACAGTTAAATAAAACACATATTTTTATGTGTTTTCCTTGATAAACAAGTTTTATAGTATTTGTGCATCAAGGAAAGAACGTAAAAAGTTATTAAAGGTGGGAGTAAAATGTCAGAACAAGAACTTCAAAATTTAGTTGGTAATATGAATAAAGAAATCACAGCCTTAGAATTAAAGAAACAAAAGTATGAAAATATGAATAACAAAATAATTGAGGCTTTGAGCCAGATAAATGACGCTAAAAAAAACTCTATTGAAGCATATACTGCTTTAAGAGCAAATTACTTAAGTAAAGTTAAATCAAAAGAAGATAGGGATTTCGAAGAATTAAGCATTGAAATTGATACTCAATCAAGTCAACTAAACCAAGTACTTCAAACTTCTAAGGAAGAAATAAATAAAATTAATTCTCAAATTAGCGCTAAAACAGGTGAGATGAATAGATATCAAAAACAATTAAACGAAATTAGCAATACGACTTCGTCTAAATCATCATCAATATCTAATTTAAGTGCAAACAGTTCAGGTTATTATTCTCAATCTTCCTATAATGGATCATCAATAATTGATGCTTTAAAAAGTATCGGTGTTGACAGTTCACATAATAATATAAAGCAACTAGCAGTTGCAAATGGAATAACAAACTATACCGGAACTGCAGATCAAAATATAAAACTGTTAAATTTGTTTAAAAAGGGCCAATTAAAAAAATAAAGGAGATGCTTGATAATGACATTTGATGCAAACGGAATAATTGATAGTGTTTTGCCTTTTGTCGATAAAGGTAAAACACATTTAAATTCGGCAAGCAGTATTATTGCTTCAATAGATATTCCTGATGACTTTCCGTCTGCAACAATGCTAAGAACAACTATCCCTAATAATATAATTCTCATTGATAGTACCTTATCCACAACTAAAAGTTGGTTAAATAAAAAAATTGAAGATATGAATAATGCTGAAAGAAAAAATAAGCTACTTTTTACCAATAGCACATCTGTTTTTAATAGTACAACACCTTTTTCACCAAATTTGAATGCAACAGGAGCAGTAGTAACATCGCCTGTTTGCGCAACTACTTATACTGAAAAAAGTACGGGAGCAAAAATCGCAAGTAATGTAACAAGTGTTTTTACAAGTATTGGTGGATGGTTTAGTGATAGGTGGGAAGACGTAAAAAATATTGGAGCAACGGTTTGGGAACACACTACAAGCTTTCTTGCCTCTGTTGCCAATTTGTTAATAAGTCTCGCTAAGGGAATATCTCAGTTGATTGAAACATTAATAGATCTCGTTGTAATTATTGCTGCTGGGATAGGTAGCGCCGGGACAGGTTTATATGATGCATATCAAGCCATACGCGGAGCAATAACTGGTGAAGAGTGGTCTTCTGCAACAAAAGCTATGTGGAGTGGGGTTATGGGATATGTAGCTGAAGATCATGTTGGCAGTGTTGTTGCTAATTGGTATAAAGAGGGTAACTGGTTACATGGACTAGATGAGGTAGCATATGCACCATTTAAATCGGATGGAATAGCGTGTCAAATAGGATCTGGATTAGGATATGTAGCAGGAATAATAGCGTTAACAATAGCAACAGCGGGAATAGGAACTGCAGCCGTTGGCGCAGCCGGCGCCGCAGCCGGGATTACACTATCTACTACTGCAGCCGGTGTAATAGCATCAGGAATAATTATTGGGACAATAACCTTTAGTTCTGCAACGGCATCGACCTGGGAAGCGCAACGTGACAAATCCTGGGAAGGAGTCGAAAGATCTTATCAAAAAGGTGAAATAGATTACGAAACCTATGAAAGCTTTAAGCAAATTCGCAGTATGAGCGACGAAGAATGGAAAGGGGTTCAAGAAGCTCATAAAGCTGGACAAATAATCGAAGAAGATTATAATTCATTAAAATCTATTCGAGAAATGCCAAACGAATGGAAAACTACCGAAAATTTACTTGCGGGATTCAAAGAAGGTGGAATAGAAGGAGGAAAGGCAGCCGCTATTACGATAGCAACAATGGGAATAGGCAGTAAATTAACTGGATTAGCAAACAGTAAACTGCCCTCACTTTTATCTAAGCTGCCAAAGGGAGGAAATACAGTTGTTACTAAATTGCTTGGAAATATTGTTGAAGAAACAAGTGAATCAGTAATCGAATATGGATCCGAACTTGCTATAACTAAATCCTTCAAAGGAGCTTATAAAAACACAGGAGGAGCATTTGGCATTGCGACGAGTATGGGACTAGGAATCTTATTAGATATTGATTTACCAGGCATAAAAAAAATGGACGTTGATGTTGATAAGCTTGTCACAAAACAACAAAAAATCAATAATTTTTTTGGAGTGGATATAGTTGATCAAATCAATGTGGACGGAAAGATTATACAAGTTTATAAAGCCATAGAAGGTGGAGTTCCATATAAAATAAACGGGTTTAGAGAAGGGGTAATTGATAATATAAGTAGTTTTACCAACAAGATTACTAGTCCAAAAAATAATATTGATGTTAATCTATCAAACATTGCTGCAAAAACAGTGGCAGACATTGATCTACCAATCGAATATGATTTGGGATACCATCTATATGATTATCAAGCAAAACAATATAAAACGATTTCTGACAACCTTATAATGGATTCGCAACAAATGCCTAAAGAAATTCAAGAAAAAATGAGAGCAGTTCTATGTGAAGGAAAATACGAGAATTTTACCATTGATTCACATTTGATGAACAAAAATAATGGAAGCATAGAGGCATCAAGACGTTTGCATTTAGCAAGTTTATTGCAAGCAGATCCAGTAGCGTTTGATGTTATTTCTAAAAATAATATAAATTTATATCATGGAACAAATTCTAATGCACTAGATAGTATTTTAAAAAACGGGATGCATAGCGAAGCCTCTTCTTTAAAAAACGGTCTATCAGTTTCAACAGGCGAATTTTCATATAATCCAAGAGATTTTGTTAGTTTCACTGATGATATGGGATTAGCATTAGGTTATTCAACACTATCTCCTTCAGCTAATGCATTAACTGATACATCTTTTAGTGTATTAGTCGGCACATCTACAGATAGTTTGACTGATGTAAAAACTGTTCGAGTAGGGTCTGATACTCCAGAGGTAGGCATCGGAGATAATTTATCAATTGAAAAAATTAAAGTTTTGGCTGTGCCTGAAAGTAAAGTAGTAGAAGTTCAACAACTTATAAATAAATATGGTCAAAATCATATAAAAGTAATTAAATCGGAGGGAATTGCGCAATCTACTCGACTAGCTTCTAAATTTGATCCTAATACTAACTTAGTTGTTGATCCAGAAGATCTAATTATAAAAAGTAAAAAAGCTGAGGTGAAAGAATTTGCTCAGAAGTCAATTAATGTTGAAGAGTTTCCTGAATATATAACAATTAAGACATCTGAAGGATTCCAAACAATTAGTAAAAAAGTGGTAGATGAGTATGTAGAAGATTTTGTTGCTAATACGAAATTGTTAGATCCAACATCTATTCCAAAAGATAATTCACTTAATTCCTTTGTAAAAGAGAATAATTATAATTTAAGAAGAACGTATGCCGAAAATAATCTAAATTTAGATTTTAATAATTTACCTGATGCTGTAAAATATACTCCTGTACAAGGTATGGACCGTGATATTGCATTACAGATATATAATGAAGGGACAACTCTTTTTCAAGAAGTTAGTATGGCTGATATTGTTGGAAGTACAACTAGAGATAAAGGAACATTTTTGTTGAAATTAATGACTGATAAGAGGTATGAAGATGTAGCAATAAATCATATGCAAACCAAAGGAGGAGAGGCATTAAGAGAAAGCTTTAAAGATGCAGTTGTCGGAACGCCAACCCAGGGCGGCGAAGGCGTTGTAGAGTTAGTTGAACTCGATGGAAAATACTATGTTGGTAGTGATGGTAATCACCGAATGGTAACTTTAAAATTAGAGTATTTAAATGAAATATCAAAAGCTACAACTCCCGATCAAATAGCGGCAATAAATAAGAAATACACTTTTACACTACCAGTTGTTAGTACAGATCATAGTATTATTACAAAATCCGCAATTAATGTAGATGGGGGATTTCATTAAAGGAATTCAATCATTGATTTTAAATAATTGTACGATTCAGAACTGTTTATTTTGGAAAGATATTTAGAAAATCCAATTATTAAAGCTAATAAAAAAATCGTTTTTAAAACTAATTTTATAGAATATGCTTTTGAAAAAAGCAAATTAGTAGAATCTACTAAAAATTATCGATAAAAAATAAAAGAAAGGAAAGATAAAAATGAATGAAATAGGAAAAAAGTTTTTGCCGATAGGCACAGTAGTAATGTTAAAAGAAGGGACAAAAAGAGTAATGATTACTGGCTTTTGTTCAGCAGCTCAAGAAGACCCGAATACAGTATGGGATTATACTGGCTGTCCATATCCAGAAGGGTATATATCTTCAGATCAAACTTGTTTATTTAATCACAGTCAAATAAATAAAATATATTACTCAGGATTTAAAGATGATGAAGAAGAAAAGCTATTTAAAGAACAACTTGATAAATTATTTGATGCTTTGAAAAATGTGGGGTCATCATCTCTTTCGGAAGTTCCCGCTGAAAAAGCCTCGGAAGTATTGCCTGTTGAAATATTTGAGTAATGGAAACAAACGCTTATTTTAAGTATTGTTAAATATTTAGAATTCAAAAATCATAATATGATTTTGAGTTCATTTTTTTTGTTTAGAAGAAATATACTAAAAATATTTTTATGTTTTTTGCATGAGACTTAATATTTAAGATAGCGGATTACAAGTATTGTTTATAAATATTTTGTTAATAAAACAAATAAAAAAGAAGATTAAAATTATCTTCTGCAATTTTTATTTCCACAAGATTTATTCCCGCAACAGCTATTTCCGCAATTTCTATAACTAAAACAGTTAAATAGTGCTCCGATTATACAAACTATTAAAAAAATAGGGAATAAAATAATTAAAACTGGTAGAAAAATTAAAAACAATAAAAAATATAAAAAACACATAAATATTAGCCCCCTTTATAATAGTTGATGCGTCCATCGAGATAGTAATAATAATATTTACCAGGGTTTCTAAATAAAAAACTATTGTTTCATAAAAAATAAAATAACTATTACAAATATAATAGTCATTTTCCTTTAGATAAAAATTAATTGTTTTTATCTTTTTTAAAACACATAAACCAATCTAAACAATACATTTCATCATTTTGACTTTCCATTCTGTCTTTTGCGGTTCCACAGCTTCCGGCAGTCGGGATAATTACATCATCTCCAGGTTGCCAATCTGCTGGAGTTGCGACACTATCTTTATCTGCTTTTTGAAGTGCGAGTATAATTCTTTTAATTTCAGCAAAGTTTCTTCCGGTAGATAAAGGATAATATAAAATAGTTCTTATAATTCCTTTTGGATCAATTACAAACACTGCTCTAACAGCTTGTGTATTAGATTGTCCGGGCTGAATCATTCCATATTTATTTGAGACTTCCATTCTAATATCTTCAATTAAAGGAAATTTAATTTCAATATTTTTCATTCCTTTATATTCTAATTCTCTAATCTTTCTAAGCCATGCAATGTGAGCATATAGTGAATCAACAGATAAACCTACTAATTCGGTATTTAAGGCTTCGAATTCATCGATCATTCTCCCAAACGTCATAAATTCAGTTGTACAAACTGGGGTAAAATCTGCGGGATGAGAAAATAATATCACCCATTTACCTTTATAATCACCCGGGAAATTAATTTCCCCTTGAGTTGTAACAGCTTTAAAACTAGGCGCTGCATCTCCTATTAACGGCATCTTAACATAATCTTTTTCTTCCATAATATCTCTCCTATTCTTTGATAAATTCTTTTAACTTTGGTAATGCTTGAAATCCGATTGCCTGTTTTACAACTTTACCATTTTTAAATAACATTAATGTTGGAATAGTCATAACCCTATATTTTTGGGCTAATTCTTTTTCAACATCAACATCAATTTTGGCAATATCAACAATGTTTTCAGCATCTAATTCTTCTAAAACAGGTCCAAGCATTTTGCAAGGTCCACACCACTGAGCAAAAAAATCGACCAAAACTAATTTATCTTTTAATTCCCCAATAAAATTATCTTTTGTTAAATACTTTATCATATGTTCCTCCTTCTTTAATATATTTTAATTATATGATGAGTTTCATATTTAATCAGTGACTTTGTTACATAAGATGTTATAATATGGATAGGTGAACCAATTATGGTTAAAAATATAGATAAAATGCCCCTTTTTTTTGAAAAACTACCTAATGAAGCAAAAAGTTTAATTCGAAGTTCGCTTAAAATTAAAGAATATCAAAAAGATGATATAATCCATCAGAATCATCAAGATTGTTCAGGTTTAATTATTATCGAAAATGGAGTCATAAGAGCATATATTAATTCTGAAACAGGAAAAGAAATAACTTTATATAAATTATATGAAAATGATATTTGTTTATTTTCGGCTAGTTGTGCATTACAAAATATCGGTTTTAGTATTCATATTTCTTGTGAAACTGATACTAAGGTTGCAATTATTCCAATTGATACATTTAACATTCTTAATAATGAATTTAAAGGATTTTCAGACTATGTTAATAAAATTCTTTCAGAACGCTTCTCAGATATCATGTGGTTATTAGAACAAGTTGTCTTTGAAAATATGGAGAAACGATTAGCTTCTTATTTATTAGAAGAAACTGATGAAAGTAATATATTGAAAGTAACTCATGAAAAAATCGCTAATGACTTAGGAACAGCTAGGGAAGTTATTAGTAGATTATTAAAACATTTTGAAAGAGATGAACTTTTAGTATTAAAAAGAAATTCCATCCAAATAATAAATGAAGAGAAACTATTTAAACTACTTTAGAAAAGTAGTTTTATTTATTAAATACTTTACTAGGAAAAAAGCGCATAAAAATGGATAGATAACTCATTTTTAACTGGGCTTTTTTTAATACATAATTGTTAAATAAAAATAAAGGGGATAATCGCAAATACAATTTTCTTTAAAAAAAATATATTAAATTAGAAAGGAGAAATATGTTAAATTTAAATTTAGTAAAAAATATATTAATTATTGGAATTAGTGCGGGTGTAATAACCACCGCATTAGTCCAAAAGATAAAATATATGCGCCTACTAGTAAGTGTATTCCGCTAATAAGCTTTATTGTGTCAATGATAGTTGGAACTTTATTTGCATTAAATTTCTCTAATATAGGAATTGTCGGTTCTTTATGGGTAGGGCTATTTACATTTATAGGGGCAGATGCTTTATATAAAACTTTTGAAGATAAAGTTTTTACTCCATTTGCGAATATGGATAATACTATTAATATAGAGAGGGATGATTAATGTGAATACGGTAATCTTATACCCGTGTAAATACATTGGAATAACTAGTGGATTTCAAACCCCCTCTCGTCCAAGTCATAAAGGAGTAGATTTAGGCTGGAATCGAAATTATGGAGGGCCAAATCACGAAGTCCTTGCTCCGATAGACGGAATCGTAACAGATATAAAAAGTGATGTTCCAGATGGGGCAGGAACAAGTTATGGAAATTATATTTTAATAAAATCAAAAGAAGATGCCAGCCTTACTTGTTTAGTTGCTCATTTAAAATATGGCAGTTTAAAAGTCAGTCGTGGTAGTGAAGTTAAAAGCGGACAAGTTATTGCAAAAATGGGAAATACTGGTGAGGCAACAGGAATTCACTGTCATTTTGAAGTTCGAATAAATAATGTTAAAGTTAATCCTATTAATTATACTTATGCTACAGCTGATATGATAATAGCTAAAAGTACGGCTAGTGAATTTAATATTAAGATTCTAGATAAAAATAAGTTTCCTGATATTAGTGGAGTAGATGTAAATAAATATCAAAATCAACTTAAAGTATTAATAAATAATTTAAGAATTAGAAAAACTCCTACTTTAAATGAAAATAATCAAGTAGGATGGGTGGTTCTTAATTCCTATTATAATTATTATCAAATCACAGAATCTGATGGCTATACTTGGTATAAAATTGGAGATGAGTTATGGCTGGCATACAATTCTAGCTGGATAGAAATATACCCAGAAATAAAATTAGAAAAAGATGAAATAATTACTAGCTTAGAAAAACAACTAAAAGAAACAAAAGAAGAAATTAATAATTTAAAGAAAGAATTAGAAGACGTCAAATCCTATACTTTTACTTACGATGTTAACAAAACAAGTTTTTATAAAATAAATTTAAAAAAAGGCGAAAAATTATTAATAAAATAAAATTAAAAAATTTATTAATTCAAAAAAAGAGTTATTTATGATATATTTATTAGGAAGAAAGAAGGAAAAAATCATGGATTACAAAAAAATAGCTGATTTAATATTTCCTAATATCAAAAAAAACATCGATTTTTATGAAAATTTATATCCAGAAAGAAATTTACCCGAAGGAGCAATCGTAACAAGATTTGCCCCTTCTCCTACTGGGTTTGTCCACATGGGAAGTTTAAGAACTGCATTTTTAGCTAGAAAACTAGCAAAAGATACAAATGGAGTATTTTATCTTCGAATTGAAGATACTGATGAAAAGCGTAGTGTGGAAAATGGCATTCAAGGAATTATAGATGATTTTAATAACTTTAATTATTTAATTGAAGAAGGAAGAATAAGTGAAACTGAAGATAAAGGAATATATGGTCCTTATCTTCAAAGTGAAAGATCTGAAATTTATCAAACTTTTGTTAAAAAATTAATTGAAGAAGATTTAGCTTATCCTTGTTTTTGTTCAGAAGAAGATTTAGGCGAGATTAGAAAGAACCAAGAAGAAAAGAAAACTAGATTAGGTTATTATGGAAGATATGCCAAATGTCGTCATTTAACTATCGAACAAATAGAAGAAAAAATAAAAGCGAAGATTCCTTTTGTTATTAGATTAAAATCACCAGGAAGATTTGAAAGAAAAATCATCTGTGAAGATTTAGCTAAAGGGAAAATAGAATTCCCTGAAAATGATTTAGATATCGTTTTATTAAAATCAGATGGGATTCCAACATATCATTTAGCTCATGCTATTGATGATCATTTAATGAAAACCACTCATATTTTAAGAGGAGATGAATGGTTAAGCTCTTTTCCAATTCATAAACAATTATTTGATATTTTCAATTTTGAAATACCTAAGTATTGTCATTTTGCCCCTATAAATAAGAAAGATGGGAATTCAATTAGAAAACTATCTAAAAGAAAAGATCCGGAGGCTGCAGTTAGTTTTTATCATGAAAAAGGAATTCCTACAAAAGCAGTTGAATTATATTTAATGACTACAGCAAATTCTAACTTTGAAGGATGGCTAAATCAAAATTCTGAAGGCGGTATTGATGATTTCCGATTTGATTTTAAAAAAATGTCAGCAAGTGGTTCACTTTTTGATTTAGAGAAATTAATTAATATTTCTAAAAATTATATTTCTGAATTAAGTGCTCAAGAAGTTTATAACTATGCTTTATCTTGGTCAGAAGAATATGATAAAGAATTAAATAAATTATTAAAAAAATATCCGGAATATTCGGTGGCAATTTTTAATATTGAAAGAGAACAAAAAAAACCAAGAAAAGATTTTGCTTGCTGGTCAGATATTAAAGAAAACATTTGGTATATGTATGATGAGCTTTATAATAGCCAAAATGTAAATTTTGAGTTAGTTAATAATTCAGAATGCTATAAAGAAATTATTAACTTATATATTGATAAATACTATAATATAAATGATGATAAAGAGACGTGGTTTAATAAAATAAAAGAATTAGCAGACGAAGTAGAGTATGCATCAGAAATGAAATCATACAAAGAAAATCCTGAAAATTATAAAGGTAGTATAGCAGATATTAGTAATATTTTAAGAATAGCTCTTACCACTAAGACAACTACACCAGATTTATATGAAATAATGAAAATACTAGGTAAAGAAAGAATTAAAACAAGATTAAAAGAAATATGTGAATAACTCAAATGTTGTCCATATATTTTTTAAATATTAACTAAAAGTTTTTAAAAAATCACTTAAAATTATTGAAAATTATTTCTATAATAACTTTAAAAACCCTTTATTTATTAAGATATAATCAGCTTTTGTTGTAAAATCTCCATTTTCATTGTATATTTAGTTGACTTTTCAATATATATCACATATAATTTAAAACGGTACATTTTATTTATCTTATTTTTTGTGATGTGGGAAGTTATAAAAAATAGTAGATAATGGAAGGAAAAATTATGAAAACATTTATGCAACCAAAAGAAACAGTAGAACGTAAGTGGTTTGTAATTGATGCGGAAGGACTTCCTCTAGGAAGAGTAGCTACTAAAGCTGCACATATTTTAAGAGGAAAGCATAAAGCAACATTTACACCACATATTGATTGTGGAGATTTTATTATTATTGTTAATGCAGGAAAAATCAAATTAACTGGTAATAAACTTAACAACAAAATGTATTACAACCATTCAGGATTTCCTGGAGGATTAAGAGAACGTAATGCAAAAACTATGATAGAAAGTTATCCAATAGAGATGGTAGAAAGAGCTGTAAAAGGAATGTTACCAAATGGACGTCTAGGAAGACAAGTATACAAAAAATTATTTGTATATGCAGGTCCAGAACATGAACAACAAGCACAAAAACCAACTGAAATAACAATTGATTAGGAGAAAATAATATGAAAAAGAATGAAATAACTGCAACAGGCAGAAGAAAACGTTCAATTGCTCAAGTAAAAATGGTTCCTGGAAAAGGAAAAATTACAGTTAACGGAAAAGATGTTAATGAATATATGCCATTTGCTACTTTAGTAATGGACTTAAAACAACCTTTAGCTTTAACTAAAAATGAAAATACCTTTGATATTGAAGTAAAAGTAGTTGGTGGAGGATTTAAAGGTCAAGCTGGAGCAATCAGATTAGGAATTACAAAAGGCTTAATAGCTTTTGATGCTGTAGTTGATCAAACAAGAGATGATTCTTACCGTAAAGTATTAAAACAAGCTGGTATGATTACTCGTGATCCTAGAGTGAAAGAACGTAAGAAATACGGTCTTAAAAAAGCTCGTAGAGCTCCACAATTTAGTAAGAGATAGGGAAACGACTATCGCAAAAGCCTATAAACTCAATGTTTATGGGTTTTTCTTTGATTTAAGTAAGCTGCTTTTCAATAGAAACGATATTACGTAAGTTAAACTTGTAAGAAAAACTAATGTTTCAAATAGATATCCTTTATGGCTATAAGTGCAATAGCAAAAAGTCCTTTTCCTCCATAAAGTGGTTTTTATTTTCACTAATTATTCCAAGTATACTGGACGTCTTTCCATATTCTAAAAACAATAATTAAAATAGCTAAGTAAAAAGTATTCAATTTTTAGTTTAATTAAATATGTGGTAAAATAAATTTATTAAGAAAGGAATGTTAAATAAAATGACTGAAGAACAAATAATAGAAGAGCAATACAGATTATCGGAAATGTATGAAAATATTCGAAAATCATCAAGTGATGAAGAGCTAGACAAAGATATCTTTTGTACTAAAAAATCGCTTGAAGAAGGATTTTTTCCAGAAAGATTCGAAAGAGAACTTATAAAACGCTTAGCAGTTCTAAATATAATTAAACGTGATAGAAGTAAACAACAATCTAACAATATAGAACAAACGTTATAAAAATAAATATAGTTGGTTAGTTAATGAATATAGAAGATTTAAATAAAGAATATGATAAATTACAAATTAGGTACGGAGCAAAAGAATTAAATTCTATTTATAATGGTGGTTGTACTAAAAATCCTGATATTTTCTTTATATTTATGAATCCTACGGGAAGAAATATAGCCTCTTTAGCTAGTTGGAAAGGAATTAGATCTCCTTGGATAGGAACTAAGAATATCTGGAAATTATTTTTTGCTTTAAAGCTTTTAGATAAAAAGCTATATGAAGAAATTCAAGGAAAAAAATCAATTGAATGGAATGAAGATTTTGCTAGTAAAGTTTATGAAAATGTTAAATTAAATAAATATTTTATAAGTAATCTCGGAAAGTGTACACAAATAGATGCAAGACCTTTACCTGATTCAGTCTATGAAAAATATCTAGATTTATTATATAAAGAAATAGAAATAATAAAACCCCAAAAAATAATAGTGTTTGGGAATCAAGTAAGTAGCATTTTTCTGGGTCAAAAAATAAATGTATCAAAGTTCCGAAAATTATGTTTTAAAAAAGTAATAGGAAATATAGAGTATGATATTTACTCTACTTACTATCCAATTGGTAATGGAATGAGGAATATTGATAAAACTATCGAAGATTTAAAAGAGATTCTTAAAATCACAAGTTAATATAACTTGTTTTTTAATGTTGAAAAACATATTTAAAAACGATATACTATTAAATAAGTTAGGTGATGTTTATGAAGAAAACTATGAATTTTATTGAATCTTTAAACATTTATGAAAATGATTATGTAGTTTTAGCATGTTCATATGGCCCTGACTCGATGGTACTTTTAGATTTACTTAAGAAATTTCATTTTAAAATAGTTGTTGCTCATGTTAATCACAAACTAAGAAGTGATTCAGATACTGAACAAAAATTATTAGAAGAGTTCTGCAATAAAAATAATATTATTTTTGAACTATTTGAAATTAAAGACTATCCTAAAGGGAATTTAGAAATGAATGCTAGAAATATTCGCTATAATTTTTTTGAAGAAATAGTTAATAAATATCAGGCGAAATATTTATTTACAGCTCATCATGGTGATGATTTAGTCGAAACAATTTTAATGCGTTTGACAAGAGGAGCAACATTTGGATCTTATGCTGGATTTAGCTTAATCACTAGGAAAAAAGGCTATAATTTACTAAGACCTTTAATTTTTTATACTAAAGAAGATATAATTAATTATGCTCAAAGTAATAATATTTCATATGCTATTGATTATACTAATAATGAAGATAATTTTACAAGAAATCGTTTTCGTCATAATATAATTCCTAGTTTAAAAAACGAAAATAAAAATGTTCATCAAAAGTTTTTGAAATTTAATGAATTAATTAATAGTTATGAGTCATACTTTGAAACAGAAACTAACAAAATATATAATGAATTATATATAAATAATAGTATTGATTTAAATAAATTCTTTTTATTAGATGAAATGTTTAAAAAAAGATTATTAGAAAAAATTTTATTGGAAATATATCAAGACAAAATTAATATTATTAATGATAAACATATAAATTTAATTATAAATTTAATTAATGCTGATAAGCCTAATGCTTTTGTAGTATTACCAAAAAATATTAAAGTAACTAAGTTTTATAATACTATTATCTTTAACTTTTACGATGATCTTGAAACAGGATATGACTACATTTTAAATAAAGAGGTTCAGCTAAAAGATGGAAATATTCTTTATTTAGATAAAGATATCGATGATAATAGTAACTTTATAATTAGATTAAATAGTGAGGAGATTAGTTTACCGTTACATATCAGAACTAAAAAAAATGGCGACAAAATAGTCGTTAAGAATTTAAATGGAACTAAAAAAATTAAAGATATTTTTATAGAAAAGAAATTTTCTATTGGTAAAAGAAAGACTTATCCAATCCTTACCGATAATAATGATATTGTTTTATGGATTCCCGGTGTTAAGAAAAGTGAATTTGATAAACAAAAAAAAGAAAAATATGATATAATAATAAAGTACGAAAAAAAAGGAGAATTACATGAAAAATAAAAATTTAAAAAGAAATACTATGCCATATATAGTATTGTTTATAGTAATGATGGGAGTCTTATTGTTTTATAATTTATCTCAATATAAAGTAAATGAATTTACATATGATGAATTTATTGTTCAATTATCTAAAGGAAGTATTAAAAATATTGAAATAACACCTAAAAATGGAGCAGGAATATATTTTATTACTGGTAAATTAAAAGAATACTCTCAAACGGAGAGCTTTAAAGTTAATGTGCCAATGTCAGAAAAAGTAATTGAAAAAATATTAGTATATACTGATGAAGATGAAATAGAAGTAATTACTAATCCGAATCCTGAAAGTAGTGGGGTAATGACTGTTCTTATTAATCTTGTCCCTACAGTTTTAATAATTGGAGCTACGATTTGGTTATTTTCAAAAATTAGTGGAAGTAATAAAAATAGTATGGATTTTGGACGTAGTAGAGCTAAATTAAATGAAGATACAGGAGATGTTAAATTTTCCGATGTTGCAGGATTAATTGAAGAAAAACAAGAAGTTGCAGAATTAATTGACTTCTTAAAAAATCCTAAAAAATTTCAAAAATTAGGAGCCAGAATTCCTAAAGGAGTTTTATTAGTAGGGCCTCCAGGAACC
>CAZFQF010000004.1:0-24426 GCA_964520725.1 uncultured Muribaculaceae bacterium
AATGATTGATGAGGCAAACAAAACCAAGAAATTAAAAGTTAAAGATGTAAAGGGAAATATTGAATTTAAAGATGTTAAGTTTGGATATAATTCCGAAAAGTTAGTAATTAAAGGTTTTAGCGCTAAAGCATCAGCCGGGCAAAAAATTGCAATTGTTGGTCCAACGGGAGCAGGTAAAACTACGCTAGTAAATTTACTAATGCGATTTTATGATATTAATGAAGGAAATATTTTAATTGATGGAGTGTCAATTAATGATTTAACCAGAGAAAATATTCATGAATTATTTATTATGGTTCTTCAAGACACGTGGCTATTTGAAGGAAGTATTAGAGATAATATTATTTATAATAAGAAAAATATCAGTGATAAAAAAATTGAAGATATTTGTCAAAAGATTGGTTTAGATCATTTTATTAAAACTATGGCTCATGGCCTAGATTATAAAATCTTAGACTCTGATAGTATTTCTGCTGGTCAAAGGCAGTTGATTACTATTGCTAGAGGAATGGTTGCAAATTCTCCTTTCTTAATTTTAGACGAGGCAACTAGTAATGTTGATACCAGAACTGAAGAACTAGTTCAAAAAGCGATGGATAAATTAATGGAAGGAAGAACGTCTTTTATTATTGCTCATCGTTTATCAACAATTAAAAATGCAGATTTAATTTTAGTAATGGATGAGGGAAATATTGTAGAGCAAGGAACTCATGAAAAATTATTAAAAAAAGATGGGTTTTATGCGGGATTGTATAATTCGCAGTTTTCGAAACTAGAAAACTAATAAATTGTTAATAATATATAAAAAATCAAGTTAAGTGTTTATACTTGATTTTTCTTTGTTTTTAAGCTAAAACATTAAAATTGTTAAAAAAGAGCGAATTATGGATTATAATAATATTGTGAAAACATTAATAAAAAATTCAAAAGAATGCTTAGAGAAAAAATTTCGAAAATTGAAGAAACATATAATTTTATTTATCAACGTTTTGTAGAAAGTAATTTATTAATAAAAATTTTAGATGAAAAGTCTATATAAATAAGACTGAAAATTAATTTATTTGAAGTAAAAAAGAATCTGAAAAAAGTTGGAAAAGAAGTGAAATTTCTTAATTGTTATAATTTTTTTTGGAAAACTCATAAATCAATTAGTTTAATAATAATTCCAGCATATGCAGTTTTGTTGTATGGAAAAATTGAAATACAATGTTATTTCTAGATATATTAGGAGCAATAATTGCAGTAAAGAATGATTCATTTAGCAGAGAGTGCAAAAGGAAATGGTAAATTATCTAACCCAGTAGGATTATTAACAGCCGATGAAATAGCATATGCTGGTGGTAGGGACGCCAGCTATAATACAGATTATTATTTATATAAGAATTCAAATGGGCAACACTGGCGAACTTCCTCGCCGCATAGCTTACAGTCGAGTTACTCCTATATGTACACAGTAAGTTTTAGTGGCTACTTCACAACGCTTTCTGTCACCGGTGATATTGGTCTGCGTCCTGCAGTTGCATTAAAGTCTACGACAAAAATAACTGGTTTAGGGACAAGTTCTAATCCTTTCAGAGTAGTTTAAACTTTATTAACAATATTTTTATAATTTAAAAAAGACGTTTTTATAAACGTTTTTTTATTGACAAAAAAATGTCAATCGATATTTTTTTTGTTAAAAAGCGGTTAAAACTCTTGATTATTTTAACTTGATATTGTAAGATAATGGTAGACAGTGGCATAATGTGGAAGAAAGTGGGGGAATCTTTATGTTAATGGGAGAATATCGACATAGCATTGATGATAAGGGTCGCCTTATTATTCCTAGTAAGTTTCGTTATGAGCTAGGTGAAAAATTTATTGTTACTCGTGGTCTTGATAAATGTTTATTTGTCTATTCTCTTGGAGAATGGGACAAAATAGTTAAACGTTTAAAGTCATTACCTTTTACCAATAAAGATGCCAGAAATTTTACCAGATTCTTCTTATCAGGAGCTACTGAATGTGAATTCGACCGACAAGGAAGAATAAACATTACCTCCCCATTGGTTAGTTACGCCGATTTGAGCAAACAATGTGTGATAATCGGCGCTAACGACCGACTAGAAATATGGTCAAGTGATTTATGGGATGAGTTCTTAAATTCAAATGAGGACAAGTTAGCAGATATAGCGGAAAACTTATTTACATCAGGTGAGTATGAAACATTATAGTGTTTTAAAAGAAGAAGTAATTAATGGTTTAAACATTAATCCAGATGGAATATATGTTGATGCAACTTTAGGTTATGCTGGTCACTCGGAAGCAATTCTCTCGCGATTAAGAAGGGGTTTTCTATTCGCCTTTGACCAAGACGAAGATGCAATTAGTTTTGGTCAAAAAAGATTATCAAAAGTTAGTGATAACTTTAAAATTATATATTCCAACTTTGAATATTTAAAGGAATCTTTAGAAAAAGAAAATGTAAGTAAAGTTGATGGAATTATCTTTGACTTAGGGCTTTCTAGTCCGCAAATTGATGAGGCGGGAAGAGGATTTACATTTATGCATGATGCACCTTTAGATATGCGAATGGATAAAAATGGAATCTTAACTGCTAAAGAGATTATTAATAATTATAGTTTAGAAAAGCTTACCCAAATTTTCTTTACTTATGGAGAAGAAAAATTTTCGAAAAGTATTGCTAAAAATATTATTAAAGCTAGAGAAAAACAAGAGATTTTGACAACTAAAGAATTAGTAGAAGTAATTAAAGTTTCGGTTCCGATGAAGTATTATTTAAATAATCATCCCGAAAGACAAATATTTCAAGCAATTAGAATTGAAGTAAATAATGAACTTAAAATTTTAGAAATTGCTTTAAAAGAAGCAATAGATTTACTTAAACCTAATGGAAGAATTTGTGTAATTACCTTTCATTCTTTGGAAGACCGAATTACTAAACATATTTTTAAGAAATTAAGTGAGATTAATCCTTTAGTTAAAGGTTTGCCAGTTATTCCTGATGAATATAAACCAATAATTAAATTAATAAATAATAAACCAATATTACCAAGTGCAGAAGAAATAAAAGAAAATAGTCGCAGTAAAAGTGCTAAATTGAGAATAATAGAAAGGATATAACAATTATGGTGAAGACTACTAAGAAATTAAAATTAAGAGGTATTGACAGATTTATGATAACTTTAATATTACTGCTGGTTTTAGCTGCACCAATATTAGTTGTCTTTTCTAAGAGTGTTTTATCAAAGAGTAATATTGAAGTTGAGAAAGTTAAAGAAAAACTAGAAAAACAAGAAGTAGTAAATGAAAGTTTAACGATGAAAATTAATGAACTGGCCAGTCTTTCTAACATCCAAGGGGTTGCGAAAGAATTTGGTTTAAGTTATAATAATGATAATATTGTTGTTATAAAATAGATGGTGATAAAATGAAAACAAGAAACAATTGCGTAAAATTAAATGGAATATTTTTAATTGCGATTGTTCTTTTATTTGTGGTAATAAGTATAAAAATTGTTTATGTTGCAGTAAGTCCAACAGTGGATGGGATAGATTTAAAAGCTTTAGCTTTATCTAACCGGAGCGCTGAAAAAAAAGTTAGGGCAACAAGAGGAACAATCTATGATATTGCCGGAGAAATATTAGCTCAAGATGTTAGGTCTTATACAGTAATCGCTTATTTAGAAGAATCTCGAACTAGTGATATTACTAAACCTAGACATGTCGTAGATAAAGTAGGAACTGCTCAGGCTCTAAGTCCTTTAATTGGAATGACTCCTGAATATATTAAAAACTTATTAGATTATGATGCCTACCAAGTTGAACTAGGGCCTGGAGGAAGAGGAATAACCGAACTTAAAAAACAGCAAATTGAAGCTTTAGAATTACCAGGAATAAGTTTTATTAAAGATTCAAAGCGAGATTATCCTTATGGAGATTTTGCCTCTTATATTATTGGTTATGCCCGAAAAGGTGACTCGGGAGAAATAGCTGGAGAGATGGGAATTGAATCTAAATATGATAATAAATTAAAAGGTAAAGATGGCAGTATTATTTATCAAAAAGATGCTTATGGGTATCAAATTGCTAATACGCCGGAGATTATTGATAAAGCTGAAAATGGCTATGACATTTATTTAACCATTGATTCTAATGTTCAGATGTATTTAGAAAATGCGATTATGGAGTTTGAAAAAGCAGGAATTGAATGGGGAACAATTACGATTGCAGATGCTAAAACTGGAGCAATAGCAGGATCTGCTTCTAGTCCGAGTTTTGATCCAAACGTTTTAGAAATTACGAACTATAATAACCCTTTAACTTCTTATATTTATGAACCAGGATCAACAATGAAAATATTTTCTTTTATGGCAGCACTTGAAAATGGAGTTTATAATGGAGAAGAGAAGTATCCTTCCGGAAATATAATGGTTGATGGTTATAAGATTAGTGATTGGAATACTCATGGATGGGGATCAATTACTTTTGATGTTGGTTTTACTTATTCATCAAATACGGCGGCTGTTCGTTTAGCTCAAAAATTAGGAAAAGATAAACTAACTGATTTTTATGAAAAATTAGGATTTTCTCAAAAAACAGGAATAGAATTACCTAGTGAATATACAGGTAAAATAGAAATGATGTATGATTCAGAGCTAGCATCTGCTGCTTTTGGGCAAGGAATTACTGCAACTCCAATTCAAAATATTCAAGCTCTAACATCTCTAACAAATAATGGAACAGTTCTAAAACCTTATGTTATTTCAAAAATAGTTGATTCTAATAACGAAAAAACAGTTTATGAAGGTAAACGGACAGAATTAAATAAAGTAGCTAGTAAAGAAACAATTAATAAAGTTCTAGATTTAATGGATTTAACTGTTAACAATGAAGATGGACTAGCAACAGGAGTAAAATATCATACTAATGCCCTTACTTTAGTAGGTAAGACAGGAACAGCTCAGTATACCAATGCAAATGGAGAATACTCTTCAGGAACTTATAATAACATTCGTTCTTTTGCTGGAGTATTTCCAAAAGAAGAACCAAAATATATTATTTATTTATCTTTAAAAAATTATTTAGGCGCAACTGGAGATTTAGCAAAAGTTACTAGATCTGTCGTTGAATCAATTGCTAAATATAAAAATATTGAAAATCGGACAACTGATACAGATACTAGTAAGATTATCATGCTTGATAATTACGTTAGTAAGAAAAATGAAGAGGTAATATCAAAATTAGTGTTATCGGGATTAAATCCAATTGTAATTGGAAATGGTGATACAGTAATTAAACAATATCCAATTAAGAATACTAAACTTATCTCAGGATCTAAAATATTTTTATTAACTAATGGATCGGAATATAAGATGCCAAATACAATTGGATGGACCAGCAGCGAAATAATTTCTCTGGCTAATATGATGGGAATTGCATATAATATAAATGGTTTCGGGAATGTTGCTAGTGTATCAATTCCCGCAGGAGAGATTATCGATATAAATAATATATTGGAAATAACATTAAATAATAGGAGTGTAGTAAATGAAAAATCAAAAGAAGAATAAAAAACAAAATAAAAATAAACTAAAGAATTTCTTTAGCTCGTTAGCTTCTATAATATTAGCTTTAATATTAATATCTGTAGTTTTAATTTGTTTTAGCTATCATTTAATGAAATCAAGTAAAACATACATGTTCAGTGGTAAAAGCGATTATGTAACTATTTTAAATGGGGTTGTAAGCTTAAATTATGATGTAAATTTATTAAGTGGATCTGATATTGAATATACTAATGAAAAAGATTATACAGTTACAGAATATAAAGTAGGATACTATGTATTAAATAATAATAACTTAGTTCCACTGGCGATTAAATCTGGAAAAGATGAAGTTGGTTTTTCTTTAAAAGGAATAGTTAATGAGGTAAGTGCTTATAATATTGCTGAACCATATCATAATAATACTTTTTTTACTAAGGATAATATTAAGGCCTTAGAAGAAGGATTGTATTTCATAATTGAAGCTAAAACAGACAGTGAAGAAGAAATACTTGATAAAATAGAATTAAGTCTAGCAAAGGTATCTAAATAGATATCTTTTTTTATCTTAATTAAAAAAATCACTATTAAAAGTGATTAATCTTGGTAAGTTATTCCTGAATTTTTTAAAATAGGAATACTAGATATTAGTTTTTTATATGCTTTATTAAAATCATCAGTTGGAATAGTAATGGTTTTAATATTATCATGTTTTAATTCTTTAATTAATTTTAAATATTCGTTTTGTTGATTTAAACTATTTTCCAGACTGAATTTTTGATAACCATGATGTTGTCTTTTTAATCTTTTTTTAAAGATTTCTGGCTCTTTTAAATATAAAACAACAAAATAGATATTATAATCTAAATCTCCTAATTTCTTTACTAATCTGCCATAAACATCATCAAATGAGTAATCTTTATATCCTAAGCGACAATAAACTGTTTCCGTAAAGAAAGTTCGATCAAAAATTAAATTTAACTCGGTTTCTTCTAAAGCTTCCATATAGTTAATTAATCCTAGATACATAATTTTACTTTTTCCATAACCATTAATACTTTTGTCATTAATACCTGTTAAACGATATAGATTAGATGCTGCTAAGTTATCGCGAACAAAATTAGCCATGGTACTTTTTCCGACTCCTTGGGGTCCTTCGATGATAATAATATTTCCTCTATCTTTTTTCATCTGTTTCTCCTTCTTTAGATGGATTATTTTTTTGATATTCTTTTAATAGTTCATTATAAGAAACTTCTTTTCCTAACTTTACAGGAAATTTTATTAAATACTCATAAATAAGTTTACGTTCTTTATCTAAATCTTCACTATCACTCCAATATAATTTAGCATTTTTTGAAATTACAGCATGAGACCAACCTCTAATTAAATTCATATTGTGTTTCTCATAATATTCCGGATTAACCTCATAAATTTTGAAAAAATTATCTGTTAAATTTTTCTTTTTGACAAAATCTATAACACCCTCAAGTTCAAAAGCATAAAGTGATTGATATCTAGATAATTTATCAGGAAAATACATCATTCTTTCATATTCGAAAATAACATCTAAAGCGAAGTTATAGTTATTAATATCATTTAAATAATAATAAATACCATGACTAGATAATCCTTCTTGAAAATATCCATTATCAGTTGTCTCGTTATAAAAGTTTTTTATTAATTCAATTGTTTGATTAGCTTTTAAATGACCTTGTCGGTCTATATGATATAGTTTCATAATGTACTCCTTTTTTATGTTCACTTAAAAAAATTATAGCATTTATTTTCTATATTTTAAAGTGCTTTAAAAATAAATAAAAAAAATTATAGGTTTACAATTTATTATTTATAGTATAAAATAAGCAAACAAAAGGACTTGATTCAGCTGAAAATATTATTAATAGTCAACCAGTTAGTTTAAGTTTCAAAAAGAAACCTTTGGTATTAATAGATAGAGATTGCTATTGGCGTGAAAGTGATCCGAATATTAGATGGATGAGCGCTTATTAAATGGTTTAACTTAAGAAAAAGCAAAAAAAGTAACAAGGACAAATTGTTACTTTTTTGATCAAATGTACAAATAAAAAAAGTCCGTAATTACAGACCTTTTAAATCATATTGGTGACCCGTACGGGATTTGAACCCATAAATGCATGCGTGAAAGGCATGTGTGTTAACCGTTTCACCAACGGGCCATATAAATGGTGGGCCTGAATGGACTTGAACCATCGACCTCACGCTTATCAGGCGTGCGCTCTAACCAGCTGAGCTACAAGCCCATTTAATTGAAAACCTCTTACATTTTATAATAAAACTTATGATTTTGCAACCATTTTTATTTAAAATGTTATAATTATCCTGATTTTCTAGAATAAATCAATAAAAAACATATTAAAATTTTTCAATATGTCCTTCTATAGCATATTTATAAAAATTGGCTTCTGTCAAAAAGGCATCAATAAATATAGGTTCTACTGCAATTTGAAGATCTTTATTTTTAATTTTTTCTAATATTTTTTTTAAGAATTCAATATAAGAGACAATCAAATTGTAGCTTTGGGTAGACAATTCTTGTTGTAAGGTAGGAGTTAATGGTTTGGAATATTGATTGAATAATAATGCGAATTCTATAGAGTAGTTTTTCAATATTAGAATCTCTCCGTACTCTGACTGATTAATAAAAGCAGCTAATAAAACGGAACTTTCAGCAATTAAGTTATTTAATCCAGCTTGAAATATGGTAATGTAAGTAGGGTTATAAGTTGATTTAGTAATAATCCTTTCCATACTTTTTTTAGAAAGTTTTGCTTTATTTAAAGCGTATTGAATTGTCATTGCGTAATTAAAAACAAAAATTCTTGAATTTGTAACTTCTTCTAATAATTTTTCTAAGAAACTTATAAAATTATCTAAAACTATATTGTATGAATTAGTAATTTTATCTATTTTTTGAAGAAGTTCAGGAGTAGGATTTGGAATTCCCGGAGTTAAATAAAAAGCATTAATAGTTATTCCTTTACTAATTATAATACCAAAAAGTTCTTCGGTTAATAATTCCATTGGAAGAGTATAATCGCTTACAAATATCCCGGCTTTTAATGAGCTTTCACTAATGTTTTTATTAGCAATACTTTTAGTTTCTTCTAATATCTGGCTGAAACGAACTCGGAAATCATCTGCAATTTCGATATATTGAACATCTTTAACCAAAAAACTAAATTTAATATTTAAAGCAAAAACTGTTGCTGATCTGGTAAAAAATAAAATTGATTCAATGGCTTGGGTTATATACTCTTCATCAGTTAACATTTAAATCCTCCTATTATAATTAAATGTATGCTTAAACAGATAAAATATAAATTTAATTATAATCATAAAAAATTCTAGAAACAAAAGTTTTATAACCTTGTTAAAAAACTACTCGATTTTCTAGAATAGTTTTTATAGTTTTGTATTCATTAAATACTGTTATTATTTCTGGGATATCTTTCTTTGTTAAATTACCTTCTTTATATAATTTTTTATTTATTTTACTCATTTTATTCACCTGTAAATTAATTTTATATTTTTTCAAAAAATCTAGCAACTCAAAAGAATTATTAGTTTCTAAAATAATTGTAACTGCAAATTTAATATTTTTATATCCCGTTTCTAACAATACCTTGAATAACAGATACCACAAAAAAATCAACCTTTTTAGTTGATTTTTTATTATAAACTCGAAATAGTTCGAGTTTTTGACTAATGGTGTCCTCTCAGAGATTCGAACTCTGGACCCACTGATTAAGAGTCAGTTGCTCTACCAACTGAGCTAAGAAGACAAAAAAAATCTGGCGGAGCAGGAGAGATTTGAACTCTCGCGCCGGTTGCCCGACCTACACCCTTAGCAGGGGCGCCTCTTCAGCCGCTTGAGTACTACTCCAAACCCGATAAATAGATTTTACTATAATTGTTATCTAATGTCAATTGAATTTTGCGTAATATTCAGAGTAAAATCCTAAAATAATTATTCTTCTTTAACTTTAAAAAACGGGATTATTTATATTATAAACAATTTTAGATAATGTCGATTTTTATTAAAAGCACCTTACTAATAATAATCCAGATTAAAATCGTTCTAAAAAAAAATATCATTTTTTTATTTGTGAATAAATTATAACTATTAATAATCGTAATTGAAAAATAAATAATGGAGAGACATCAAACCGGAAAAAAATTACTTAATATCATGAAGATTAATACAATACGTTAAAAGCTTAGCATTAAAAACCAATGTGTGATATAATGTATATAACAAGAAGCTCTTTTTAAGATTTATGTCTTGAAGTAGCTGCTTTTTTTATTAGGGGGGTCAAATATTATGTTTAAAATTGGAGACGTATTAGTTTACAAAAGAAATGTATGCAAAATAGTAGATATAAAGGATAAAGTTTTTAACAATTTGGATTATTATGTTTTAATACCGGTTTATGACAAATCATTAAAAATAGAAATACCTACAAACAACATTAGTATTAGATCGTTAATAACTAAAAAACAAGCAAAAGAAATTATCGATAAAATTCCTGAAATTGAAAAGATAGAAAATGTCGATTCGAAATATAAATCGGTTGAATCAAAATACCGTGAATTACTAAATTCCGAAAATTATGAAGACTTAATTAGTATTATAAAAACCGCTCATCTAAAAAATCTAGAAAGATTAGAAAATAAAAAACCACTAGGTAATTTGGATAATAATTTTTCTAGACTTGCTGATCAATACTTATATAATGAGTTTGCTGCTGTGCTTGGTTTGAGTTATGAAGATACCAAAAAGTATATCGTGGATATTATAAATAAATAAAACGAGTTCGATTAATATAATAAAATTCTTAGCCACAAAAAAACATGGATATATCCATGTTTTTTAAATGATTTATATAATTGTTATATTACAGAAACATTTATTGCTGTCTCTTTATTGTTTTTTTCATCTTTACCAACTTCATATGAGACTTTTTGTCCTTCGCGAAGTTCTTGAAGACCATCATTTAAATTAGTTTTATGCACAAAAATGTCTTTATCAGTTTCGTCGTTTGTAATGAAACCCCAACTGAATTTCCAAGTTTTTACTGTTCCTTTCATCGTTTCTATCCCTCCTTAATAATACCCCTTCATATAATAAATGAATACGCAATTTGGAAGTACAATGCAAGTGTACCATGATTAACGTGCAGAGTCAATTAGACACCGCGTTAGAGAGTAAAAAATGTTTTTTATGACACTACGATAATAGATAGGTATAATTATGAAAAAAATTAGAACTTATTTTATCAAAAAATGATAATATGCTGAAAAATGTTTGATATTAATATTTATTTTATATTAAGGATAAAAAACTGAAGTATTTAATAAACTTCAGTTTTAATAGCATCAATAAAAGAGTTCATAAATGTAATATAATTTTCATTATTTTTTCGTTCATCATCAGTTAAATTTACCATTGAATTAATACCAGCAATTGTTGCACCACTATCAACTAAACTTTTAATAGACTTTTCTGTTTCATCAGTACCTTTTAGAACAAAGAGATAAGAATTTTCTTTACTATTGAAGGCTTTTTTAGCTTTACTAAATGCGGTAGAAGATTGTTCCTCATCAGTATTTTTAATATTTATTACTTCAAATCCATATCTATTTAAAAAATCAAATGAATTATTAGCAACTATTATTTTTTTATTAACAGCGTTTTCAGCAATTAGTTTTAATTCAGCATCAAATTCAGATATTCTTATTTTAAGTTCTTCATACTTATTATCGATACTTTCTAAAATAGAAGTATTAGAAACATACTCTTTAAGGCCATTTTTAATATTCTGAGCGATCATTAAACAATTTGAAGGACTAATCCAAAGTTCTGTTTCTTCATTTTTTAATTCTAAGCCTTGAGAAACATCAATGATTTTTAATTTTTTGTTTTTATTTAATAGAGAAGCAGCTATTTCTTTTTCTGTTCCTAAACCATTATAGATAAATAATTCACCTTTACTAAATTCTTCAATTTTTTTCTTAGTAATAGTATAATCGGGAATGTTGATTCCATCGGGATAAATACTATTAATATTTGAGTAATCTCCGTATAATTCATTAGTAATATACTCAATAGTATAAACACTTGTATAAATATCGATTCCATCAAAATCATCTTTTTTAAAACATCCTGTTAAACTAAACGTTACTAAGACTAAAGCTATATATTTTATTATTTTTTTCATTATTTGTTCTCCTTAACTGGGTCATATCCATATCTACCAAATGGATGACATTTCATTATTCTTTTGATTCCTAAATATAAACCTTTACGGGTACCATACATATTAATTGCATCTTTCATATACTGACTACAAGTTGGGGTAAATCTGCAGTAAGAATGACTTTTTAAAGGCGTGCTTTGGTAAAGATTTATTAATTTTATTAAAATGCTACTCACTTTATCACCATATTAAGTTTACTACAAATTATGAATTTTTAAAAGGAAAAATAAAAAAACTAGTAATATTAAAAGGGTTAAGGTATAATGATAATGGTGAAACTCATGGAAATAGTTAAATATGGATTAACAAAAGATAATAAAATATTGAATATTGCTTTAACACATTCTTCTTATTCTAATGAGAATTCTGGAGAGTGTTATGAACGTTTAGAATTTTTAGGTGATGCAGTACTCCAACTCATTATGAGTGATTATCTTTATAAAAAAACTAAATTTAATGAAGGAGAAATGTCTAAGGCTAGAGCTAATTATGTTTGTGAAAGTGCTTTATTTGCTTATGCAAAGGATCTTGATTTAATTAAAGAAATAAAACTTGGGCATGGGTTAGAAAATCAAGTTAACGAAACTATTGTTGCTGATGTTTTTGAAAGTGTAGTAGCAGCTATTTATTTAAATAGTGGTTATCAAAAAGCTAGAGAATTTGTTTTAGATGTCGCACTACCATATATTGAGAAAGAAACATTTTTTATTAGTGATTATAAATCTTATTTACAGGAATTAGTTCAAACTAGTAAAAAGAGTGTTATTTATAATGTTGTTAAAGAAACAGGACCAGCTCATGATAAAACGTTTGAAGTTGAAGTGATAGTTGATGAGATTATTTATGGTCGTGGGAATGGGAAAAGTAAAAAAGAAGCTGAGCAAAATGCAGCTTACGATGCAATAAAGAAAAAAGCGGGTGAATAGAAATGAAACTTCTAAGAATAAGCATCCATGGGTTTAAAAGTTTTGCCGATAAAGTAACAATTGATATCAAAGAAGGAATTACTGGAATTGTCGGGCCAAATGGAAGTGGAAAAAGTAATATAGTTGATGCTGTTAGATGGGTTTTAGGAGAGCAGTCTGTTAAAGATATTCGGGGCGGAAGTGCCATGAGTGATGTGATTTTTAGTGGATCTAAATCACGAAACGCTCTTACGAGAGCTTGGGTATCTTTAACTTTTGATAATAGTGATTACTATTTAAAGACTGAAATATCTGAAGTTGAAATCAAAAGAGTAGTTTATGCAACTGGTGAAAACGAATATTATATTAATAATGAAATTGTCAGATTAAAAGATATCACTAATTTATTTATTGATTCAGGAACAAGTGTTAATTCTCTATCAATAATTTCCCAAGGGAAAATTGGAGAAATTATTAATGGGAAAGCTGAAGATAAAAGAAGTATTTTAGAAGAGGCTGCTGGAGTTTTAAAATATAAAAAAAGAAAAGAAGAAACTTTAAGAAAATTAGATAAAACTAATGATAACTTATCAAGAATCAATTTAATAATTGATGAACTTAGTGTTAATTTAGAACCATTGAAAGTTCAAGCTGAAATAGCAACTAAATACTTAGGCTATAAAAAAGATTTAGAAAAAACAGAAATTGCTTTAATTGCTCATGATATTAAAGAGGTTAATGAATCTTATGGAGCTGCTAAAACTAAAGCTGATGAATTAAATAATGAAATAATAACCATGGATAATGGTGTAAGCATTGATAGTACTAAAATAGATGCTTTAAAATTAAAACTTCTTAAATGTGAAGAACAAATTAATGTAAAGAGTGATGAGTTATATAAATTAACTAGTCATTTAAGTCAGCTTGCAAGTGAAAAACAAGTTATGCTAGAACGTCAAAAATATAATGTCGAAGATGTAAAATTAGAAACTAATTTAGTAAATTTAAAAGAAAAAGAATTAGATTTAAAAAATAATATTAAATTAATAAAAGAAGAAATTAAAAACTTAGAAAGTGAAATAAATAAGTTAAATGAAGAAAGTGAAGAATTAAATAAAAAATTAAAATCTTCTAATATTGAGAAAAATACTTTATTAACTGAACTTACTAAATCGACTAAAGAAGAATCAAGTGTTAAAAATAAAATTGAGATTCTTAAAGATAATATCGAAAATGATAATAAACTTCCATTTGCAGTTAAAAGTGTTCTTAATAACCAAAGATTAAGAGGCATTCATGATTGTTTAGGAAAAGTAATTGAAACTGAAGAAAAATATAGTACTGCAATTGATATTGCATTAGGATATAGTGCGAATGTTATTATAGTTGATAACGAGTTTGTTGCTAAAGATGCTATTAGTTATTTAAAAAGTAGTTCTTTAGGAAGAGCAACATTTTTTCCAATCAGCGTTATTAAAGCAAGAGGAGTAGATGCTGCTACAATTCTTAAAATAAAAGATGAAGAGTCTTTTATTGGCGTAGCATCTGATTTAGTAAGATATAATACTTTATATCGCAATATCGTTTTAAATCAATTAGGAAATGTTATAATTATTGATAATTTAGTTAATGCTAATAGAATTGGTAAATTAATTAACTATATGTATAAAATTGTGACTTTAGATGGTGAAGTAATTGCCGCTGGAGGAAGTATTACGGGTGGTTCTTCAAAAACTGGTGCAGGAATTATTAATCAAAAATATGAATTAGAAAAACTTCTAGCTTTATCTAAAGAAAAAATTAATGATATTAAAGTTTTAGAAGAAAAAGTAAATGAAAATAATTATAATTTAAAGGTTATTGAAAATAAAGTTTTTGAAAGTCTTAATAATCTAAATTTCTTAAAGGAAAATATTTTACGTAAAAATAATTATCTTTCTTCTTTAGAAACTGAACTAAATAATGTTTTAAATGAAGAAAAGGGGACTAAAGGAATTTTAAATAAGAATATTGATCAAGAAATCGAAAATATTTTAAGCCAGTTTTATGAGGTTAAATCTAAAAAAGAGAATCTTGAAATTAGTTTAAATGATTCAAAACTAGCTAAAAATGATTTACAAAGTGAAATAAGTCAGTTAGAAATAAATAATCGTAAAGTTAATAGTGAATATAATAAAAAATTAAATGAGCTTAAAGATACAGAAATTACGATTGGAAAATATGATTTAAAACTAGATAGCTTATTATTAAGATTAAATGAAGAGTATGGCTTAACATATGAAAAAGCAAGTTTAGATTATAAACTAGAAGAAGATGTTAATATTGCCCGAAGTAAAGTAAACTCTTTAAAACATGATATTAGATTATTAGGAGAAGTTAATACAGGTTCAATTACTGAATATGAAAGAATTAATACCAGGTATACTTTCTTAGTTAGTCAAAAAGAAGATTTAATAACTTCCATAAATGATATTTTAGTCATAATCGATGAATTAGATGAAACTATGAAAGATAAACTTACCCATACTTTTGCAGAATTAAACGTAGAATTTAGTAAAGTATTTACTTTATTATTTAAAGGTGGGGAAGGCAAATTAATTTTAACTGATCCAGAAGATATCTTAAATACGGGATTAGAAATTTATGCGGTTCCACCAGGAAAAGATATTAAAAACACTAGGCTTTTATCAGGAGGAGAGTCAACGCTTACCGCACTTGCGTTATTATTTGCGATTCTAAATATTAGAACAGTACCTTTTTGTATTTTAGATGAGGTAGAAGCTGCTTTAGATGAGGTAAATGTTGATATGTTCGGGAATTATTTAAAGAAACTACCACTTACAACTCAGTTTGTTATTATTACCCATAAAAAAAGAACTATGGAATATACTGATAACTTGTATGGTATTACTATGCAAGAATCAGGGGTATCAAAATTAGTTAGTGTTAAACTAGACTAATAAAAATAATTATTAAAGAAATGAATAAATTTAAAAATTAAGAAATCACTATTTAGTGATTTTTTTTGACATATTATGAATAAATAAAATTATATATTAGTAATGGTGAGGCAGATGAAAAAAAGATTCATTGCTAAAAGGAATAAATCAAGTTTGATTTTAAAGATTATAATTTGTATTGTTATTGTCTTTCTAACTTTTTTATTAACAGTTAAAATCTTATTTAAAGCTCAAATAAAAATATCTGATGAAAAAAGAGTTAATGAACTTCTTGCTATTGCTTCTAATAATGTAATTGGAGATATTTCAATATTTGATTTGTTAAATATGAATTTAGCTAGTCCCGAAACTTTTTTAAAATTATCTTTTAGTGGATTTAAAAAATTAGAATATCCAGAACAGAAGATATCTTCTTCTGTTAAGGTTAATAATGTTGTTAAAGATCCGATTATTTATATTTATAATACTCATCAGAATGAAGAATACGATGCTGGAACGTTAAAAGAATATAATATTATCCCTACTGTTTATATGGCATCAGTAATGCTGCAGAAATCTTTAGAAAAAAAAGAAATATATTCAATTGTGGAAGAAAGTAATATTAAGAATCTATTAAACGAAAAAGGAATAACTTATAACGATTCTTATTATGTAACAAGAGAATTACTCCAAAAAATGCACGATAATTCTCCTACAATTAAATATTTTATAGATATTCATCGAGATAGTGTCTCAGATAGAATAACTGTTGATGATATAACTTATGCTAAATTAATGTTTGTAGTGGGAATGAATCATAGTAATTACACAGAAAATGATAAGTTGATGACTAAATTAAAAGATAATATTAATAATGAAGTACCAGGGGTGGTTAAAAATAACTTTTATGGTAAAAACAGCAGATATAATCAAGATTTTAATAATAATACAATTTTAATTGAAGTAGGTGGACCCAAAAATACAATTGATGAAGTTTATAATAGTATTAATTTATTAGCTAATGCAATTGAGAAAGTGATAGGTGATGAAAGTGGATAATAAACCAAAAAAAAGTGATAAAAGATTTAAATTTATTTTTTATAGTTTACTTATATTGTTTTTATTTGTTTATATTTCTGGTAAGACGGGATATTATGAAACTCATTTACAAAAAAATACTTTACTAACTAATGAGGCAATAAAAGAATTCGAAACAGATGTTGCTGAAGGAAAAGCCGTAGATATTAAAGATTATATTAAAGCAGATGTAAATGATTATCGCAATATGTATTCTAAAATAGGATTTAATTTAAGTAAAAGTATAGATGTGGTTTTAAATGATGGAGTTGGTAAAATAACTGAATTTTTAAAAGCTTTATTTAGCTAAATATTTATGATAATATAAACATGAGTTGATGATTGATGAGAAAAACAAAAATGATTTTAAAATATATTAAAAATATGGATTATAAAAACATGTTTAAAATTGCGAGGAATATCAGTAAAAAAGTGCGAAAGAACATATTATTTATATTTGTTGATATCGTATATTGTGGATTTATTTATGGAGCTGGTTATTATGATTATCAGGAATTTGAATTTTATCTTTTAAATAAAAAAGAAAGAAAGACATATTTAACTAGAGTAAAAAATAATGAAATAGTAAAAACTTATAATAACCGAGAATTTTTCAAAGATTTTAATGATAAAATTATTTTTAATAAGAAGTTTGAAAAATTTTTAAAAAGAGATTATTTAAAGATAAATGAAGATTCTTATGAAGATTTTATAAAATTTATAAAAAAACATCAAGAGGTTATAGTAAAACCTATTGATGGTGAAGGTGGAAAAGGTGTCGAGAAATTTTCGATAGATTCTAAGACAGACTTTGAAAGTTTATTTAAAAAGCTGTTAAATAATAGATTTTAATAGAAGAATGTTTAAAACAACATCAAGATATTAATGAATTATATGATAAATCTGTTAATACATTAAGATTATTTACCTTTTTTGATGGAAAATATGCTTATGTTTTAAATTCAGTGTTTAAAATCGGTAATGGAGGAGTTACTGATAACTTTTCAAGCGGAAGTATGTATACTTTTGTCGATGATAAAGGAAAAATTATTGTCCCAGCTATTGATCAAGATGATAAGACCTATCTTAATCATCCTATTACTAATAAAGAAATATTAGGTTTTATAGTTCCTTATTATGATGAGGCGTGTCAAATGGTAAAAGAAACTGCTAAAATTATTCCTCAAGTTAAATATATTGGATGGGATGTAGCTATAACACCTAATGGGCCAGCAATAATTGAAGGAAATTGTTTTCCAGGGATATTTCAAATTAAACCAAGTTTTGGCTTAAAAAAGGAAGGTTTAATCCCAAAATATCAAAAAGTAATGAAAATTAAATAATAAGACTTGAAGTATTTACTAAAATTTAGTATAATTACCTTGCTTATTTGATTTTTGTCCGCGTAGCTCAGCTGGATAGAGCAATGCCCTTCTAAGGCATCGGTCGGTGGTTCGAATCCACTCGCGGATACCATTTAGATATTTAAAATATAAGGTAATATCCCCTTATATTTTTTTTGACCTTTTAAAGGTGTTCTTGATATATATATATATTGAATATTTGTGCTACAATAATTAATAAGTTGATGGTGATATAATGGGCAAAGTAAAGAAAAAATATGTCTTATTTTGAAATACAGCGTTTTTATAGCTATTTTTATGATCGCTCCCATATTTTCTAAAAAGAAATGTTCTAAGGGCTCGAAAAAGCTTTTTATTGAGTATTAAGTATTTATAGCTATTGAACAAGATTACATTGGAGGTGAAATGAAATGGATTGGAGCAATAAAAAAGTGACCGTTATAGATGATAATGCATTAAATATGAAAATAGCGGTTATGCGATTAAAGAATTATAATATTGAAGTTATAGTTCAATATGAAAGTGCAGCTGATTTATTGGATTAAAAAATCAAGAATATGATTTATTATTGATGGATGATATGATTCCAGAAATGAGCGGAACTGAGGCAATGCAAAAATTAAAAGCTGAGGGTTATTCTAAACCTACTGTGGTATTAACTGGTAATACTGAAAGTAGTACAGCAAGGGAAGATTATATGTCAAAATTATATAACAAATTTTTAGGTAAACCTTTAATGCCTGCAGAACTTTAAAGGGTTTTGAAATTATTTTTTTAAACTTTTTGAAAATTTGCATGATGCGATTTTTAATGTCAATTTTAATCTAAAATAATAGAAGAGGTAATTATATGAAAATTAATATAAATGAAATAGAAAAAGATTTCTTGAACATAAAGGAATTTGATTCTTATATGGAAATGGTTAATGCGGTTAAAAATTCAATGATTCATCCTGAATGGCTAGGTTGGTTTACAGAAGAAGAATATTTTAGATTATTTGATTTAGGAGCTAAAATTGTAATATTTAAATATAGAAAAGAAATGATAGCTTCAGGAATGATTATTAAATCTACTAAAGAATCACTCGAAAAATTAAGATCAAGTAATTTACCATACGAACAAGTTATCGATTATGGTCCTCAAATGGTTAATCCGAATTATATTGGAAATGGACTTCAAACTTTAATGATAGAAACTCTAGATTCTATATCTAAAAAATTAGGATTTAAATTTGCTTTAGCAACAATCCATCCCGATAATATTTACTCTATAAATAATTTTGTTAAAAATAACTTTATTAATACTACAAAGGTTTATTTAAAAAGAGGCCCTAGAAATGTTTATATAAAAAGTTTAACAAAAACAAACATTTTAAATTTAATTAATTGACTTAATTTTATACTTTGTGTTTTCTTAATATTTATTCGTGTGGTGAAATTCATCAAAGGAAAGATTTTAAATTTAAAATAATCGTTCAAATTTATTGTAAAAAAATTGTAAAGAGTAATTATGAAAAATAATAGACCAATATCAGAAAATAGTTTGTATTGATAATATAACATAATAATGTTATACTGGCCTCATAAAAATAATGTATTTATTAAAAGTTTTTATTTTGAGAGTTGGTTGGTTAAATGAAAGAAAAAGATAAGATATTAGTGTTAAAATTATTATTAAAATTGACTTTTATTATGTTGTGTATTAGTTTAGGCCTAAAACTAATAGGCTTAAGTATTATGGAAGCTGATAGAAATAATTGGATCTTAGTTTTAGTAAGTAATGTATTAGAAAAAAATTCTATTTTTGAATTTATTTTAGGACTGTTGCTTTTAATAATTCAAAATTATATTTTCTTTAGGTTGTGTTGTAAAAATAAAAACAAAAAAGCTTATGCTTTAGCTACTATTTTATTTGTTATAGTAATACCTTTAACACAGTGGATTATCTATAATAATGTAAGCAAGGCTCAAGCAATGGCAACATACTATATAAGTACTTTTTTTCTTATGATACTATTTCCCTTGATTATTGATATTAGAGTAAAATATTCGACTAACTTAAAAAAAACAGCAATTACTAAATTCTTTATAACATTATGGAGAAGAATACAAAGACCGGTGTTGATTACATTAATTTTATCTATATACCAAATATTAGTAATGTTTTTAAGAAATATTACTTATATTGAAACATATTCAACTCTTTATAAATTCTTATTAAATTTTGATTATACGATATTATTATTGGCTACTTATTTTCTATTTTTAAAAAGAGGAACAAGTGTAGAACTTCAGTCAGTATTTGATTTATCATTACCTAAATTATTGGATGAATTTCCATCTGTTGAAGATATAGAAATTAAACTATCTAACATTAAGAAGAATTATGTGAAGTGGAAAGCAAAGTCAAAGTTTAAAAAAACAGTTGATATCATTTATATAATACTGTACATGATATCAGAACTATTTAATTTAGGACTAATAGTTTTAGTTGCAAGCTTAAATCATGCCTTGATTGAATGTCTTTTTGTTATAACATCGTTTTTAATATCTAAAAAAGTTTTTGGTGCATTTCATTTTAGTTCAGCTTGGAAATGTTGGGTAGTATCAAATCTTTCATTCTTTATTTTAAATAAAATAACTATTAATGCAGGGATAACTATTACCGTACCTATACTATGTGGAATTACTCTTTCCTATATAACTAGTAGATTTATTAAGAAAACAAACATTGCCCCTTATCGGGGAATATCAAAAGAAGAATTAAAAAAAATATGTAAAGATAAAGGCTTGACAAAAATTGAATATGATATTTTGGAAGATTTCTATTGTGAAAGATATACTATAATTAAACTTACCCATATTCATAATTATTGTCGGGCAGCAATATTTAAATATAAAGGTTCCGCCCTTAAAAAACTCGAATCATAAAGAAGAAATTTTCATATTAAAAGTTTCCTTACACCCATTATATTGGGTGTTTTTTCAAGTGTAGACTTTTGTAGACCTTTTTTATTGGATAATGAATGCAGTAAGGAGGCACATTATGGAGTGGTTTAAATGGAGTACCCTGTTTTTTGGGCCAAAAGATCATCTAATGAAAATCGCAAAAAAAATAGCAAGCTTAATTAAATAAATGATGTAAAATAAAATTGGGCTTATCTATCGCCCATTTTTATATGGTAATTCTAATTGGATTTTAATAGGATGTGAATAAAGTGATTAAAAATGAAGATGAGAAGAATAAATTTGATGAATTAATTATAAATAGAATTGGGGAAATTTGTGATAAAAAAAATATTACTTATTATAAATTAGCTAAAAATTCAGGAATTAGACACAGTACATTAACTGCATATTTAAATAGGGTTAATCCTGGAACAACCACAACGACATTAAAAAAGATAGTTGCTGGATTAGGAATAAGTATTGAAGAATTTTTTAATCATAAATATTTTAAATAAAACATTAAATATAAACTCAATAAATACTTGAGTTTTTTCTTTAGGTATAGTATATTATAATAAACTATACCATAATTATGTTATAGTTTGACTAATCGTAATAAATATTGGTTGGTTAGCTAGGGATTAGGATTGAAATGGCGATAATAAAAGAAGAAAAAGAAAGTATAATTATTGAGATAGAAAAAGATGAAGAAATATCTATAGAGAATAATATCATTGTTATTTCTAAAAAAATATTAAGATATCAAAATAATAACAAACTGAAAGCATAGTGAATAAAAGACATTGAATTTTTCAATGTCTTTTTAAATATGTAATAAATTCTTTAATAATAGTAATAGGGGTTAAAACAATAATTTTTAAATCTAAAAGGAAACTGATATTATCGTAATAAATAACATCATATTCTAGCTTTTTTTGATGAGAAATAAACCTTGCACCTTTTATCTGGGCTAGGCCAGTAATTCCTGGTTTTACTAAGTATCTTTTCTCACTTATTTGAGAGCGATCTAATTCATCACTAACTAAAAAAGGTCTCGGTCCAATAAAAGACATGTCGCCTTTTAATACATTAAATAATTGAGGGAATTCATTAATTCTGAATATATCTATTATTTTAGTTGTCTTTGTATATCTTAGATTATTAGGTTTATCTCTAGTTCCGTCTATTTTGGTTCGTATTTTATACATTTGAAATGGTTTTTTATTAAATCCTTCCCTAAGTCGGCTTTCTTTAATCATAAATTTACCTAAAGAAAGTTTAATGATTATCGCGGTGATAATTATAATCGGAAATAAAAGAATAATTAAAATTACCGAAAAAATCAAATCTAATAATCGTTTAAAATATGTCTTATACATTTTGATTCACCTGAAATGATATTAACATATTGTTTCAGATAAAACAATAAACCCTCTTTACGAATAGCGCATTTTTTGATAATATATTAATATATTAAGGAGGACTTAAAGTGTTAAAAGATTTAATAAACAAGGAAGTTTCGATTACTTATGAGTTAGGGTATTCATATGGTAATAAAAAAGGTGTAGTAACAAAAGTTACTGCGGATTTTATAACAATAGATAATAAAATTTTAATAGCTAGTAAAAAAATAATTAAGGTAAGTATAAAAGATAAAAAATAAGTAGTTAGAGAGTATAAGTTATACTCTCTTGTTGTTTTTAGGACTAGCGTATATTATAAAATTATTATATAATTATAATAATAAAAGGGATGATTAAGATGAAGATACTAGTAATAGGAAAACCAACTTATAATGTTATATTACCGATTGACAAATTCATAGTTGAAGGAAGTAAAAATCAAATTTCAGATAAATTGGAAATGGGGGGCGGAACTTCTTTTTATACTGCTAATCTTTTAGGAAAATGGAAAGTTCCAGTTTCTTATACTGGAGTAGTGGGTAGTGATATATACGGAACTAAAATTAAAAGCGATTTAGAGAGTAATGGTGTTAATACTAAATTCCTAGAAATAAATTACGAACATCCGACTAATTTTAATTATCTCTTAATTAATAAAACGAATGGAAGTAGTACGGAAATTATTAAAATTAACCATGAAGTTAATTTAACTAAATATAAATATGATTTTATTCCTGATATTTTAATTTTAGATGGAACAGATATAGCAGGAAGTCTTGCAGCATTAAATAATTTTCCTAGAGCAACTAGTATTTTATTTGCTAATAAAGTTTCGGAAGGCTTATATGATTTAAGTAAACGTTGTACTTATGTAGTAGCAAATGTTGATTATGCTAAGGCTTTAACCAAAATGGAATTAGAGATTGGCAAGCCTAAATTATTAGTTAATTTTATGCAAAGAATCAAAGATTTAAATAAAGCGCAGTATATTGTAATGTTAAGAGAACACGGAGTTTTATATACAAGTAATAATCAAGTTAAAATGATCCCAGCGATAAAAATAGAAAAAAAAGTGGATGATACTAATTCAGGAAAAGCTTTTTTTGCCGCAGTTTGTTATGGGATTATAAATAATTATGAAATAGATAATACTGTTAAAATTGCTAATATAGCCGCCGGTCTTTCTCTAACAAAAATGGGAAGTCTAAATTCAATTCCTGAGCTTGAAGAAGTTCTTAATTTAGCCGGATTAAAGGAAGTAGTTACTAACAATTCTTCTTCAAATGAAGTAACGGAAGTATTAGAAGAAGAATTAAGTGCTAACCAAAGTCCTAATGAGTAATCCTTTTATTAATGTTTTACCTTCTTTAGATGTTCATGGTTATACTTCGGATTTAGTTATTTACCCAGTAAGTGTTTTTATTAATGATAATATCAAATTAGGAAATGATAAAATTGTAATTATTCACGGAATTGGTGAGGGAATTTTAAGAAATACAATTCGTTTATCTTTTAAAAGAGATAAACGCATAAAGAAGTTATATGGAGATATATTTAATCCAGGGATTACAATTATTGAATTAAATAGATAATTATGTTAAAATACAAAACCGCAGGTGATAGAAAATGTTTGTAGATGAAATAAAGATAAAATTAATAGCAGGAAAAGGTGGAGATGGTTGTACTTCTTTTCGTCGTGAGAAATATATTGAATTTGGGGGACCAAACGGTGGAACTGGTGGACGTGGAGCAAATATTGTCTTCGTTACGGACCGATCACTAAGAACTTTAATTGATTTAAAGATGATGAAAATTATTAAAGGTGATAAAGGAGTAAATGGAAAAGGCTCAGATCGAAATGGAGCTAATGCCGATGATGTTATTATTAAAGTTCCAATGGGAACAACTGTTACTAATGCAGAAACAGGAGATTTAATCGCCGACTT
>CAZFQF010000005.1:0-17795 GCA_964520725.1 uncultured Muribaculaceae bacterium
TGAAACACAATCTTCATCAATATTTTTAAAGATAAAGAAATCATGATTTAATAATTCCATTTGTAAAATAGCTTCTTCTTCGTCCATTGGTTTAGAATCAATATTCTTTCTTTTAATAATTTTACTTTCATTTTCATTATCTTCTTCAAAATCAAAGATAAAATCTATTGTTTTATTTTCTTTTTTATATTTATCAGTTAAACGAGTTTTATGTTTTCTAATTTGATTTTCTAATTTATCAACCACTAAATCAGTTGCAGCATATAAATCATCATGTGATTCTTCAGCTCTAAGAGTAAACTTATTAGTAGGTACTGTTACTTCAATAATTTGTTTATTACTTCTAATTCTTATCATAACAACCGCTTCTAAATTTTCTGGGGAATCTAAATACTTATTTATTTTACCTATTTTCTCCTCAATATAAGATTTAATCGCAGGTGTTATCTCCACTTTCTCTCTGTGAATAATAATTTTCATATAATCATCTCCTAATTTAATTTTAGCATAATCGGCAAGAAAAAACTACAAAATTGTAGTCATCGTTACAGAACAAACATCAACAGCTTGCAAACCTTTTACTGTTTCTATTAGATTGAAATCTACAAGTTCGCCTTCTTTAAGGGTCTTGTATCCTTCTTTGATTATCGCTGAGTAATGAACAAAAATATCTTCGAGATTTTCGTATTCTATGAATCCATATCCTTTGTCGTTGTTAAACCATTTGACCTTACCTCTCACGCTAACACCTTCCCTTCTAACTAATATTTGTACCGCCTACCGCAATTAAAAGATATCACGAAATACATAGTATAATTTTGTATTAGTGACGGCGTCAGTATATCAGGATTTTTTAAAAATTGATTAATATATCGTCTTAAATGTCAAGATTTTGTTTTAAAAGACTTTTATATAAGCACATAGTGAGAATCGAGGCCTTTAGAAATTAAAAAGTTCTTTTTTAGGCAAAATCTTTTATTTTTAAATAATAAAGTGTTATCTTTGTTATAACGATGAGAGGAAGTAAAGGTAGTGAGAAACTTAATAATAAATAAATGCTTAAAAATTATTACAAAAAAAAATCATTACGATGATCAAAAGCTTAAAGAAATAAAATATGGTCTGGAAGCTTTATATATTACAATAAGTCGAACATTAATATTTTTAATTATAAATATTTTACTAGGGACCTTAAAAGAATTCTTGTTATTCTTCTTTATATATATTCCTCTGAGGTCTTTTAGTTTTGGATTTCATGCTAAAACAAGTTCCATCTGTTGGATAATCTCTAGTATAAGTTTTATTGGTATCCCACTTATTTCTACTTTGATTAGTATAAATTTTTATTTAAAAGTTTTTCTTTCTTTAGTGTTTTTAATAATCTTTTATTTATATAGCCCTGCAGATACACACAAAAGACCAATAGTTAACAGAAATCTAAGAAGAAAATTAAAATTTAGTTCCATTATTTTGATTCTTTTTTATAATACCATATTTTTAATTTTTGATAGTAATGTAACTAATATAATAATTTTATCATTATTATATCAAAGCATAATTATTTCCCCCCCAATTTATAAAATATTTCATGCTTCGTACAATAATTATTTAAGATACGGTTTAAATTAATTGATATATTTAAACGCCAAAAGAAAGGAGTTGTTGAAATTGGCTAATTTACTAGCAATGTTAGGAGCTGCAACTGGAAATGCTACTACATCAATTATTTGGTTTACAGAAGAACCAGAATGTCCAGAATCTTTGATTCAATAAATTAAAATTTTAATAAAGTTTTAAAAAAATAAATCCTTACTTTAAATAAGGATTTATTTTTTGTCAATAGATAATAACATAATTGAAACTTTAAATAAATTATTTATTATTTCTGTTTTTATTTTAATTTTCGAATTTAAATTTTTAATATGATTTAATCCTAAGCCACTATTTCTTTCTTTAGTGCTATAATTTTTGTTTCCAATTTCATTTAAATCTATATCATTAGAAAAAGTATTAATAATTTCAATTCCACAATTTTTTTTGACTTTAAAAATATTTAAATATATAACTTTTTCGGTAGTGTTTTCACAAGCTTCAATAGCATTATCTAAAACAATTCCTATTATTTCACATAAATCAATATAAGATTGTTTATTAAAATGTTTAAAATCAGTCTCAATATTATTATCAATATAAAAGTGAATGTCTTTGCTTCTAGCAATACTTGATTTTATATATATTAATCCTTGCAAACCTTCTGGAACTTGATTAATATCATTAAGGACCTCAGTTTTTATTTTATAATTCTTAATCTTTTCATCTAAAATTAATTGTGCTTCTTCATTACAAAAGGTTTTGATAAATAGAAAGTCATTTAATAAATTGTGTTTTAATAGTCGATATTCTTCCATATTGTTTTTGAAAATTATTTGATTTTCAATAAGATATTTATTTTTTATACTTAACAATTGATTAGAATAAATTTCTTTGAAATAAAAACCGCTTATTAATAAAATTGATAAAAATATAAATAGACCTAGGATATAAATAATAATGTTTTTATAATCTAGAACAAATAAAATCGAAAAAGCAGCAATTATTCCTAAAATCAAATAAAATATAATAACTACACTCTTCCTTTTTTCAAAAACCAAGCTTAAATTCAAATATATTGTTTTAAATATTCTGATTTTATATATGTAATAAAAACTTAATCCATAAATTACCGAAAAAGAAATTTTCAAAATATGCATTTCATTATTTAAAACATTCACATTAGAAACAAAAAGCACAACTAATATAGATAATAAAAATTCTATTGCTAAAGAAAGGACAAAAATAAAAATTCCTAAATAAAGCGTTTTATACATTGAATCTTTAAAAATTTTATAATAAATTATTAAGAAAATTAAAATTGTTATCGCTGTTTTTAAATACATAAAATTATATAAATTATTAAGCGTTGCCACGACAGAAAATAAAATAATAAGCAACCATTCTTTTATTCCCAGTTCCCTGTTGCTTTGTGAAAAATATTTATAACTACAAACAAATACGTAGATATTTAAAATAGCTGTTAAAATATTCGAAAAGATTAAGAACTTACTCATTATAACTTCTCCTTAAAAGCTTTAGAACACATATCTACTTTTTCATTATTATCAAGAATCAAATAGCCTTTAGTCCAGTTAAATAAATTTACTCTTTCAGTATTTACAATACAAGCTCTGTGAACTTGTTTAAATCGACTATCTAAATCTTTTAAAATATCATTTATATTTCTATTTAGTAAAAATTTGTTATTAGTAGTTTTAATAACTAGTTTTCTTTCACTAGTTTCTCGGTAAATATGAGTAATATCTTTTAAATAAATTTGAATATTTATTTTATTGCTCATAAAACAAAACTTTTTATAATCTGCTTTTTGAGATATTATTAATTTTAAATCATCTTCTAAACGCGAATCTAAAGAAATAAACTTTTCGATAAAATCAAATACTTTAAACACATTACGATAAATTGTCTCAAACATTTTATCATGGCTAGTTACAAATATTATTTCGCTATCCCAATCCTTTTTACGAATTTCTTTTGCTATTTCTAATCCTGAGATTGACTTGCCTAAGTCTATATCTAAAATATAAACTTTTTGCATTGAACAATCTTCAATAGTTTTTTGTAAATTTTGATTATAGCCAAAATAAGTTTCAATTAAATAATCGATGTTTGTTTTAAATATCGTTTTTTCAATAATATTAACTATTGTAACATTAGATTTCTTATCATCTTCTACAACTATAAATTTAATCATAATCAAATCTCACCCGTGCTCGTGACCCGTGCCTATAACACTTATTTTTATTTCATTATACAACAAAAAGCTTAAACTTAATAATGTTTTTTCTTGTTTTTAGACTTTTTTCTGATTTTTTCTAATTTTCTAATTTTTTTTAGCTTTTTTTTGATTTTTTTTCTAATTAATAACAAGATAACCAAAATCGAAAATATTATTAGTATCCATTTTATTATATTTAATATAAAATTAAATAAATGATGTAAGATATTATTTATTTTAAATTCTCTATTTAATTCTTTTACTAGTTTTTTATTTTCTCCGTTTTTAAAGCATTCGCGAAAATAATTTTTAACTTTTTTTTGCCATTTGTTTTCAAACTTATAATTGTTTTTTTGGCCGATACTTTTTTGATAAAAAGACAGCAGATTTTCTTCGCTTTTAGAAACACTATATAAGCTCGGAGCAATCTCTGGATTTTGATGTTCTTTTAAAGATCTTTCATATACAGCCCCAATATCAAAAAGTAATTGCTCTTTCCAAGTTGGAGCCATAAATTCTATTCCATATGGTAAATTATCACTATCAAATCCTAAAGGCAAAGTTATTGTTGGATAGTTAATAGTAGATGAAGCGTGCGCCGATAAGTTTTGTAATTTTTCTGAACTTCCATTTTTTAGCAATTTATTTTTAGTACTCGGATAAAATATTACATCTAGTTGTTTTTCTTCTAAAATATTATTTATATAATTTTGATATTTTTGTTTAATTTCGTTTTTGGAGTTCATATTATTTCCGCTATTGCAATCTGTAGCATAATTATCTAATGGCGTAATTTTAGAAGAGGCAATCACTAAAGACTCAAAGGAGCGAATATATCCTGTTGTTCCTTGGATATAATCATTAAAAGCATCACAAAATTTATATCCACTTAAAGAGCTTGCAAACCAAGAATCTGTTTGCCAAGTATAGTAATTATCTATATATACAATTTGAGCTTTTGAGTTTTCAAGACTGCTAATTGCTTTATTTACTAAATTTTTTATTTCTGAATAAATTTCTTGATTTTCTGGAAGTGCATTTTTATTTGAACCTTCAATAAAATCTTTAGGAACACCGATTATAATTCCCTCTAAGTTATTCCTTTGAACTTTATAATTTTTATTTTCTTGTTCAATAGACTTTTTATCATTTTTATCGTATCCATTAATAATATTCATTAAAAGAATTGAGTCTTCTACCGATTTAGTAATCGGTCCAATTGTATCTCTCTCTGGATCATAAGGAATAACTCCCGATCTACTAATTAGCCCCACAGTTGGTCTTAAACCTACTAAATTGTTAGCGGCGGCAGGAAGTCTCACTGAAGAATTGGTATCCGTACCTAACCCAGCAGCGGCAAAAGAAGCGGCAACAGCAACTGCCGTTCCTCCACTAGATCCATAGGAAGAATAATCTATATTGTAAGCATTTTTTACGGTTCCGTAACTGCTCCTTGATGAATTAGCATAAAAAGCAAATTCACTCATATTAGCTTTAGCTAATATTATCGCTCCTGCATCAATTAATTTTTGAATAGCAAAAGCACTTTGTTTAGGAAAATTATCTTTTAAAGCTTTTGCTCCAGCTGTTGTTGGCATTCCTAAAACATCAATATTATCTTTAACGATAATAGGAATTCCATGGATTTTTGATCTGACTTTTTGTTCTTCTCTTTCTTTATCTAAGTTTTTAGCTTGATTTATTGCATCTTCATTAATGGTAATAATAGAATTATAAGCTCCATCATATTTATCGATTCTAGCCAAATAAAGACTTACTAGCTCTTCACTAGTAATAATCTCTTGTTCTAATGCTATGCTAATCTCACTCATATCCATCTTGGTAATATCTATAACTGCTTTATTATTAGCAAAGACACTTAACGGAATTAAAATACTAAACATCAACAAATATTTAAATATTTTTTTAATATCCATTTGTTTTAGCGTCTCTTTCTAAATCACGTTTCTTGATAGTTTCACGTTTATCATATAAATGTTTACCTTTACAAACACCTATTAGTAACTTTACCTTACCTTGTTTCAAATATAACTTTAAAGGAATTATTGTATATCCTTCTTTATTAGTCTCTTCTCCTATTTTTAATATTTCACTTTTATGAAGTAATAGTTTTCTAGTCCGGCGCTCTTCGTGATTAAATCTATTCCCCTCTTCATATTTAGCTATGTACATATTTATAATGTACGCCTCATTACTGCGAATGATTATATAAGAGTCTTTTAAATCAGTACTTCCTTTTCGAATTGATTTAATTTCTGTTCCTTTTAAAACGATCCCTACTTCTTTTTCTTTTTCAACGTAATAATCGAAATACGCTTTTTTATTCTTTATTTCCATTTTCTTTTTCCTCAATAACCTCAAAATCGATGGTTTTCGCTTCTTTACTAGCAGCAATAACTTTAATAGTAACTTTATCTCCTAAACGATATTTTTTCTTACTTCCTTCACCAACTAATGATAGTAATTCAGGAACATAATTATAAAAATCGTTCTTTAAAGTATTTACATGTACTAATCCTTCAATTAAATTATCCAACTGAACAAAGAAACCAAAAGAAGTTACACCAGAAATAAATCCTTTATGGATTTCACCAATATGACCTTCCATATATTCAGCCATTTTCATGTCGTCAACTTCTCTTTCAGCTTCGATTGCATCTCTTTCTCTTTCTGATGTATGTAATCCAATCTCTGGAATTTCAGTTTCCCATTTTTTAATATTTTTAGTATTAATATTACTTTCGAAAATAAAATCTCTAAGCAATCTGTGAACAATTAAATCAGGATATCTTCTAATTGGGCTGGTAAAATGAGTATAACATTTACTCCCCAAACCAAAATGTCCAATATTATCTCCAGCATACACTGCTTTTTGCATACTTCTAAGTAAAATCGAAGAAAGAATTTCAAATTCGGGTTTGTCCTTTAATTGAGACAATATTTTTTGCATTGATGAAGGATTTATATCTTTAAATTTTCCGACTACTTTATAACCCATTAAACTAACTAATTGAAGAAAAGATTCGATTTTCTCTACTTTTGGAGTTCCATGAATTCGATAAATAAATGGCAAATCCATATTAAAGATATGAGTAGCAACTGTTTCATTAGCCGCAATCATAAAATCTTCAATTAATTTTTCTCCATCTTCACGAATTCTTCTTTCGACTCCAATACATACTCCATTTTTATCAACAATTAGTTCTGGCTCATCTAATTCAAAATCAATATATCCACGATTAATTTTATAATTTCTAAGAATATGAGCAAGATTGTTCATTTCTTTTATTTTGTCCGCATAGGCAATATATTCTTCATCTATAATATTACGCATTAAAATATCATTAACTTTATTATAAGTCATCTTCTTACATGATTTAATATAAGACGGAAAAATATCATAATTAACGACATTTCCTTTTTCATCTATTTGCATTTCACAAGAAATTGTCAGCCTAATAACATCTGGATTTAGTGAACATATTCCATTAGATAATTTATGAGGTAGCATTGGAAGAACAGAATCAGCTAAATAAGAACTTGTTCCTCTATTATATGCATCATCATCAAGTGGGCTTCCTTTAACAACATAATGACTAACATCAGCAATATGAACTCCCAAATGATATAATCCGTTTTTATATTTAAAACTGATAGCGTCATCAATATCCTTGGTATGAGGACCATCGATAGTAAAAATTTCTTCTGCTGTTAAATCTTTTCTTCCTATTAAATCAGACTTTAAAACTTCTGTTTCAATATTATTAGTTTGCTCTACTGCCTCTTTACTAAAATCTTCAAAAAAACCATATTTATAGGCGATTGTTTTAATATCCACTCCAGGATCATCTTTATGTCCAATTATTTTTACAACTCGGCCAAGGTATTTATTGTTTCCCAAAGACTTAGTTGTGTTTACTAATACTTTTGTTCCTTCTACACAATGAATTAAACTGTCTTCTTCTAAAGAAATTTCAATTACATTTTTATTGTCATCTAATATTAAAATTGGTTTCCCGGCTTTAAAACCAATAGTTCCAATTATATTTTTAGTATTTCTTTCTAAAATACGGATTACTTTTCCTTCTTCCTTTCCACGATAAAGAAAAGTTTCGGCTAAAACAATATCTCCGTTAGTACTATTATTTAAATTGTTATAATTTATATATAAATCATCACCATCTAAAATCAAAAACCCGTTTCCGCTTTTATTGATACTTAATTTTCCGGCTTTTAAATTTGGACAATTATCATATAAAATATATTTATCTTTTTTGGTTTTAAAAATCTTGTGCTCATTTACCATTTTTTCTAAAATTTCTTTTAATTCCATTAATTCTTCAGATGTAGTTAAATTTAATAAATCATTTATTGAAATTAAATCTTGAGCATCATATTTATTTTTTAGTACTTCTAGTATTTGCTTTTTCATGATAAGCCTCCTATTTTTAATTATAACATATATAATATATTCAATATTAAAATAAATTGTAAAAAAAAGATATATTGTATATCTTTGTAAAGCTAAAGTGTCATATTTTCTACTGGAGAAATTTCTTTTTTTAAATTATATAGCTCATAAAAAGAAAGTGTCCCACCTTCATTAATATCTCCCCTAAAATTAAAACCTAACTTTTCTAAAATTCTTGAACTAGCTGCAAAATGATTCACATTTGCATATTCTACAAAAGTAGCAATCTTATCAAGGCCTAATTCAAATAACATATCGATTGCTTGTTTTGCCGCTAAATATGTATAACCTTTGCCTCTTTTATCTTTATTTATTTCGTATCTCAAGATTACCTCTTTTAATCCAAATAAATACTCAAAATCTATACTACCAATCGCTTCGTCTTCTTCCATAATATCAAATTGAATTTTAGAACCTCTTTTTTTATCAATTAAACCTTGTAGTTCTTCTTCAGTATTATTTATTCTAATAGTAATATTTTCCATATTATTTTAACTCTTTTATAGTCTCCTTAAAAACTAATCCTCTTTCTTCAAAATTTTTAAATTGATCCCATGACGCACTGGCAGGACTAAACAAAATTATATTATCTTCTTTACTTTTTTCATATGCTAAAACCGTCGCTTTTTTTAAATTTTCTACTACTAAACATTCTATATTTAAATCTGACATATCTTTGGCAATATAATTTTTATTTTCTCCATAACAAATTACTTTTCTTACTTTTTGCATATAGGGTTTTAATTCTTTGAAATCTTGCCCGCGATTTAATCCTCCTAAGATTAAGATAATATCTTGATCAAAAGAAGATAAAGCCGTAATTGTTGATTTGTTATTTGTTGATTTACTATCATTATAGAATATTCTCTTATTAAAAGTTGTAACATATTCTATTCTGTGTTCAATACCTTTAAATTCTTTTAAAAATTCTTTAATAATTTCATTATTTACATTATAATGTTTTACAATTAATATTGCGGCCATTATATTTTCATAATTATGATTCCCTTTTATTTTTATATCATCTAATTTAATTACTTCTTCTTCTAAATAAAATATACTTTTATCTTTTATGTACGTTTCTGCTTTTTCATTAATAGAAAAATATTTTTTTTTACTTGGTATATCACTAGTTAATTCTAAAGATTCTTTATTGTTTTTATTTATAATTGCTAAGTTATGATTCGTGTGATGAGCAAAAATTTTTTTCTTAGCATTTTTATATAAATCATAACTTCCCCAAAAATCTAAATGAGTTTCACTAATATTTGTAAGAACACTAATATCTGTTTTAAAGTTTTGCATATTTGCTAATTGATGATCAGATATTTCTAAAACTAGAATATCATGGGGTTTTAATTGTAATGCTATTTCGCTTAAAGGAATCCCTATATTACCTCCTAGAAAAACACTTTTATTACTTTTCTTTAATATTTCATAAATTAAAGTTGTGACTGTAGTTTTGCCATTACTTCCTGTTATTCCAATTATTGAAATCTCTTTAGGAAGATAGTCAAATGCCACTTCTAATTCGTTTATTATAGGAATATTTAAGTGTTCAGCTTTAACTATTGTTGGAGCCGTAAATGGTACACCTGGATTTTTTATAACATAATCATAGGTATCATTTAAGTAATCTGCTTGTTTATCTCGCGGACAAATTATTATATCAATACCTAATTCTTTTAACTTTTCAATATTTTCATCATTTTCATTTTCTTCTACTATCGTTAATGAAGAAACGTCTTTATATATTAAATTACTAACTGCATAGCCACTTCTAGCTAAACCTACTATAAATACTTTTTTACCTTTAATCATTTTTTACCTCACTAATATATTTTTATTTTTAACAATACTATTTTATACTAAAAAAGCACCTAAGTAAGGCACTAGCTTAAGTATAATATAAATGATAAAACAAAGAAAGTAATGCCTAAAACTAAAGTAACTCGACTAATAAACAGTTCCGATCCTCTTTCTTTTTGATTTTGGAATAACTCTGTATTTCCCCCAGTTATAATTTGGCTTGCATCTGATGCCTTATTACTTTGTAACAAAACAATAGCAATTAATAAAACTGATACAATTAATAGTGCTGTTTCCATTTCATTTCACCTAATTTCTTTAATAATTTAACATATTTTTTTGATAAAATCAAATAAATCAACAAAAATCTTTAATATATTCTACAATCTCAGAAAATTTATTTCCATTTGAAGCTTTAACTATTATAACATCTTCCGAATTTATCAATTCTTTTAAAAATAATTTGCTTTCATCTTTAGTAGAAAAATGTTTTATATTAGCCTCTAGCATCCCTGTTTTCGCAGTTTCACTAATATATTTAGCGTAAGATCCAATCGTAATTAAATAATCCACTGGGTTTTTAGCGATAAATTTCCCGACATTTTCGTGCAATTCTTTTGCTTGCTCTCCAAGTTCATTCATATCTCCAAGGATTGCAATTTTACGTTTTCCAGATTCGTTTAAAAGATATTCAATTGCATTATTCATTGAACTTGTACTAGCATTATAAGCATCATTAATTATTATTGCCCCTTTTTTAGATTTTATTTTCTCTAGTCTTCCACTTGTTAATTTATATTCATTTAAAGCTTTTTGAATATCTGAAATTTCAACGCCTAATTTAAGCCCAACAGCAATTGCTAAAAGTGAGTTTAAGAGATATCCTTTTGTTCCTATTCGGTTATCAAAGCAGAATTTATTTTCGTTAATATTAACTTCAAACTTATATTCATCGATCATTTTTGCCATATAATCAGAATTATTTATTACACCACAAGTTATAATTTTTACATCATCTAAGTTTACTTTATTTAAATTTTCATCGTCATTATTAACAATTAATACTCCATCTTTTTTTAATCCAGAAACTATTTCTAGCTTAGCTTTTAAAATATTTTCAATACTGCCTAAATACTCAATGTGAACAGGTAATACATTTGTAATAACTGCAATATCAGGTTTAGCGATCTGAGATAAATACTCTATTTCTCCTGGATGATTCATTCCCATTTCTAAAAGAACTATTTCTTCATCCTTTAATTTTAAAATAGTTAAAGGCAACCCAATATTATTATTGTAGTTTTTTTCAGTTACTAAAGTTTTATATTTTTTAGAAACAATGGAATAAATTATATCTCTAGTTCCCGTTTTTCCAACACTTCCTGTAACCGCAATAACTTTAGGTTTGTGTTTATCTAGTTTAGCTATTGCAAGCTTTTTTAAAGTTTCTATGGAATCTTCTACCAGAATAATAGTTTTATCGGTACTTAATAATTCATTTACATATGATTTCTCTATAATACATAATGATGCTCCATTTTCAAAAGCTTTTGCATAAAAAGAGTTCCCATCAAATTGTTCTCCCTTAATTCCAACGTAAACATCTCCTGAATTAATGGTTCTAGTATCTTTAGAAAAATTTTCGCAATTAATATTTATATCGCCCGAATACAAAGTCCCATTACAAATTTCTAAAATATCTTTCACAGTCCATTTCATTTAATATCTTCTTTCTTTTACATTTTATTTGAATGTTTTACTTCTTCAATCACTGAAGGAATTACACTCTTATTTTTAATTTCTGATGCTAACAAATCAATTAATTTTAATACTTCTTTTTCTTCTGAATGAATATAAGAACTTGAACACCTTAATTCTTCATCTACAAAAGAGCCTTCTTCATTAAAGAAATAATCTTCTCCAAGAACATCATAATATTTCCCTCTAAATTTTAAAACGACATGTCCTAATCGTTCACTAATTAAAATTTTTCCTTCTGGAAACAATTGTTTCAATATATAAGCATAATACCAACATGCTCCGGTCATAAAGAAAGAACTTGCAGTATGATTGGTTCCGTATAAAAATCCTCGATTTCTATATTTAGTGTCAAAAATATTATTTATTTCAATAATGGTTTGATAAATATCTAATTGCATTTTTAATTCCTTCTATTTTAATTTATTTTTTCTTCAATTCGTAAAAGTTCATTATATTTACTAATTCTTTCTCCGCGACAAAGAGATCCTGTTTTAATGTAGTCTAAATCAAGCCCTACCGCAAGACTAGCAATAAAAGTGTCTTCAGTTTCCCCACTACGATGAGAAATTATTGTTTTAAAATTATTCTCCTTTGCTAATCCAATTGTTTCTAACATTTCAGTGATAGTTCCAATTTGGTTAGCTTTTAAAAGAATACTATTGTTATATTTTTCATTAATACCTTTTTTTAGGTATTCAATATTAGTAACAAAATAATCATCTCCCACAAGCATTATTTTATCACCGATTTTTGAGGTTAATTCTATCATTGACTCGATATCATCTTCAGAGAAAGCATCTTCAATACTTATAATCGGATAATGTTTAGTTAATTTTATATAATAATCAATAAGTTCTTGTTTAGTGATTTTTTGTTTATTAATTGTATAAAACTCTCCATCATAAAATTCTGAAGCCGCACAATCTAAGGCTATAAATACGTCACTGCCAGGATTATATCCGCTCTTAGAAATTGCCTTTATAATATAATCTAAAGCATCTTCAATCGTTTTTAAATTTGGAGCAAAACCTCCTTCATCTCCTACAGACGTTGAAAAACCATCAGTTCTCAATATTTTTTTTAATGTGTGAAAGATTTCTGATCCACATCTTAATCTTTCTTTAAAATCTTTTTGAATCGGAACAATCATAAATTCCTGGATTTCTAATCCGCTACTTGCGTGGACTCCTCCATTAATTATATTCATCATAGGAATCGGCATTCGATGATTTCCTTCAAAATAAGAATATAGTTCCTTATTTTTAGTCTTAGCTAAAGCTTTCATTACGCATAAAGAAACTGAAAGCATTGCATTAGCACCTAGCTTACTTTTGTTTTTTGTTCCATCTAAAGCTAATAGCTTTTTATCAACTAATTCTTGATTTAATTCTAAACCAATCAAAGCATTTTTAATAATAGTATTAACATTATTTACAGCTTTTAATACTCCGTTTCCGTGATATCTGCTAAGATCTCCATCCCTTAACTCTAGAGCTTCATTTTCTCCCGTAGAAGCTCCACTTGGGACGCTAGCCATAACTTTAATTCCATTATCAATTTCCAACTCTGTTTCAATAGTAGGATTTCCTCTTGAGTCTAATATCTCTCTTGCATAAATATTTATTATCTTCATATTTTGTTTGCCTTTCTCTATACCTAAAATTATAAATTAATTGTAAATTATAAGCAAGTTGAATATATTATCTTTACATTCTGTGTTATAATATTTTAGAGGTGTTAAACAATGCGTATAATTGAATTAACTATTGAAAAATTCGATGAATTTGCTTCTAATCATCCGCTTAGAAACTACGCTCAAAGTTCTGCTTACGCAAAGTTTATGGGAGAACAAGGATATCATTATGATTATATCGGGTACGAAGATAACGGAACTCTTCTTGCCGCATCTTTAATCTTATATAAAAAAATTGGTGGTTTACAAAAATATGCTTATGCTCCAAAAGGATTTTTAATAGATTATTATAATTTAGAAATATTAAATAGTTTTACTAAAGAAATTATTAAATTATATAAATCTAAAGGAGTTGTATTTTTAAAAATCAATCCCGAAATAATAGTTTCGGAACTAGATCAAAACAAAAGTTTTGCAGGATCTTATAATCAAAATGTTAAAATTATTGATGATTTAAAATCTTTAAATTATAAACGTCGCAGAGAATTAGGACCGTTCGAATTAATCGAACCGAGAATAAATCCTTATGTAAATTTAAAAAAGTATAGTTATGAAATGTTACAAGAAAACACTATCAAAAAAATTCAAAATGCTAATAACAAAGGCTTAGCTTATGAGCATGCAACTAGTAAAGAAATGAATATTTTTTACAATTTTATTAAAAATAAAGATACTTTAGGAATTAACTATTATCGCAATATGTTAAATATTTTTTCCAAAACGAGAATGGCTGATTTAATATTAATAAAAGTAAATTATAAAGACTTTTTAGTAAAAGCTAGAGAGTCATACGAAATCGAATTAGAAAATAATAATAACTATAATCAATTAATTCAAGAAGATGCCAATGAGAAAAACCTTAATATCAAAATGGATTCTGACAAATTATTACTTCAATTAAAAAATAATATTGTCGAAGCTACAGAAGGTCTCAAAAAAACGCAAAGTGAATATATTGCTGGAGCAATTGTGATTAAATATATGAATAGAATCAGTATTATATCTAGTGGTTTTGATTCCAGATTTAGTAATCTTTATCCTAATTATTATTTATATAATAAATTATTTGAAATTTATAAAGATGATTATGATTATATTGATTTAAATGGTTTATCATCAGATTTTAGTGAAAGCTCAAAATATTATGAAGAAAACCAATTTAAGTTAGAGTTTAATCCTAATATTTATGAATTTATTGGAGAATTTGATATTATTTTAAATGATTTCGCTTTTAGAAAGTTACAAAGTAAATCTCTAATCACGAAAGAATTTATTAAAGTAAAATAAAAAACGCAAATTGCGTTTTTTTTAATAATTATTAGCTCTTAGTTCCATAAATGATTTTGAGTGAGTACATACTGGGCATAAATCGATTGCTTCTTTGCCTGAATAAATATGACCACAATTTCTACAAATCCAGATTACTTCTTCACCTTTTTTAAATACTAAATCTTCATTAATATTAGCAAGTAATTTCAAGTATCTTTCCTCGTGATGTTTTTCAATTGCAGCAACTTGTTCAAATAAAGAGGCAATTTGATCAAATCCTTCTTCTTTTGCTGTCTTTGCAAATCCGGCATACATATCTGTCCACTCATAATTTTCGCCGTTTGCAGCATCAATTAAATTATCAATAGTTGAAGGGACTGAACCTCCATGTAATTCTTTAAACCATAGTTTGGCATGTTCTTTTTCATTATTTGCAGTTTCTTCAAAAATTGCTCCGATTTGTTCATATCCATCTTTTTTTGCTTTAGATGCATAATACGAATATTTATTTCTAGCTTCACTCTCACCTGAGAAAGCAGCCATTAAATTTTTCTCTGTTTTACTTCCTTGTAATTCCATAATATACCTTCTTTCTGTTTTCATTATATCTTTTTTATAAATACTTTTCAAGCTTCAGAAGATTTTTCCTTTAAAAAAATTTTAATGTTTTCATCTAATTTCAAATAAAATTGACTAATATGATATCCATCAATTAAGCCATGGTGTCCATGAATTGATAAATCAACTTTACTTACTCCCTTTTCCTTAAATACTTTTCCCCAAATTATTCTTAAAATTCCATCATCTTTATCTAAAAAAGGATTAATTAAACCATTTATCCTAAGTTTTGGAAGACAAGAAATATAAATAACATCTTTAGTTTCTTTCTTATTAGTTACAAAATCATTTTCTTCCGCAAAACTTTTTGCTATCATAAAGTTTTTTAAAAATTCTTCTAATTCATCACCTTTAATTTGACTCGTAAATCTAAGTTCATTATTTGAATTTATAACTGTAACTTCTGGAAATATTTTATCATACTTAATTACTTTTCCGTCTAAAATATTATACAAAAATTCAGGAATATCGTTGAGAGTTTTAGTTACTAAATAGGTAAACACACCATAAAAAGAATGTTTCTTTTCTTTAGCAAACTCATATAATTCATAAATATTTATTGGAGAACATAAAGCAACTACCGGAAAACTAGCATTATAAAAATATTTAAATACATCTTTCCTATTCCACTGATCATAATCTATTTCTTTCACTAACATCTTCTCCTTAAATATTATTATAACTAGAAAAATAACCTGAATCAAGAAAAAAATGTTTAATAATTTTAAACATTTTTATTTCTGAATCTAGGATCTAAAATACTTTTTCTCATCCTAATATTTGTTGGTGTAACTTCGACATATTCATCGTTTTCAATAAATTCTAAAGCCGCTTCTAAAGTAAAAGTTTGATAAGGAACCAAATTAATAGCTTCATCTGCTCCCGAACTTCTTGTATTAGACATAGCTTTGTTTTTACAAGGATTAACATTTAAATCATTATCACGATTATGAATTCCTACGATCATTCCCACATAAACATCAGTTGCAGGACCAATAATTAAAGTCCCTCTTTCTTGAAGATTAAACAAGGAATACCCTAATGATTTTCCGTTTTCCATACTTACTAGAACTCCATTTTTACGAGTGCTTAAAGCTCCAGCATATTTTTTATACTCACTAAAGCTACGAACCATTATTCCTTCGCCTTTAGTAGTTGTAATAAAATTACTACGATAACCAATTAGTCCTCTGGTTGGAGCTTCAAACTCTAAATGAGTATAATTATCCACTACTTCCATTTTTAAAAGCAAACCTTTTCTTTCTTGAATTTCACTTATTATTGAGCTCGCAAAATCATTTGGAGTGTTAATAATAACATTTTCATAAGGCTCCATTCTTTCGCCATTTATTTCTTGAAATAAAACTTCTGGTTTACTAACACATAACTCATATCCTTCACGACGCATATTTTCTAAAAGAATAGACAAATGTAATTCTCCGCGGCCGCTTACTTTAAAGCCGTCAGAATTTAGTAGCTCTTCGACTTCTAAACCAACGTTAATTTCTTGTTCTTTTTCCAAACGTTCTCTAATATGTCTTGTTGTTAAATATTTCCCGCTTTGACCTGCAAAAGGTCCGTTATTAACTAAGAAATTTATACTTAATGTTGGTTTCTCTATTTCAATTGGAGGAAGTGCATCATTAGTATTTAAAGTACAGATAGTATCTCCAATAGAAATATGAGAACATCCAGCAATAGTAACTAAATCTCCGTATAAAGCCTCATTTTTCTCAATTCTTTTTATTCCTTCATTAACAAATAATTTGATATTGATTTAGTTATTTTAAAATTTGCAACTTCTCCATTATTTTTCATTAATGAAACTCTTTCCCCAGCTGTAATTTTTCCTTTAGTTACTCTTCCTGAACCTAATCTTCCAATATATTCATCATATCCTAAATTAGAAATTTGTAACTGAAGGTTATCAGATTCATTTCCTTCAAATGGAATACATTGTTTTATGATAGTTTCTAAAAGAGGATTAATGGAATTGGATTCATCATCCAAATTAAATTTAGCAATCCCTTCACGCGCTACTCCATATATAATTGGGAACTCTAATTGTTCGTTAGTTGCACCTAATTCACAAAACAAATCAAAGGTCATATTAACTACTTCTTCAGCACGAGCATCTTTCTTATCTATTTTGTTAATAAATAATATTGGTCTTAAACCATTTTTTAATGCTTCTTTTAATACAAATCTAGTTTGAGGCATTGGACCTTCTGCTGAATCAACCAATAGAACTACAGTATCAACCGTTTTAATAATTCTTTCTATTTCAGATGAAAAATCAGCATGTCCCGGGGTGTCAACAA
>CAZFQF010000006.1:0-845 GCA_964520725.1 uncultured Muribaculaceae bacterium
CGACTGGATTCCTGCTTTAATTATTTCTGATACATAAGCTGAAGAGTTTAATCCAAAGGCAAGCACCCCAACAAAAATAACATTAATATTAACTGATTTGAAAATTAAATAGTAGATAATCATTAACTGAAGAACTATAGGAGTTCCTCTAATAATTGCTACAAATAATCTGCAGATTGAACTTGAAATCTTATGTTTTTTAGTGTTTTCATTATAATTAATAATAATGGCAATTAATGTTCCTAAAATAGTTCCTAAAATTACTGCAAAAAAGGAAATCAAAATTGTTTTGCCTAATCCTTCAATAATAAATTGATAGCGATTTTGTTCAATTATTGAGCGGTAAAATATATCAGCTATTTTAGTAAAAAAATTCTCCATATTTATCCCTCTTTACTTGGTGGTATAATTTAAAATATACTCATCAATCTTTTTTTCATCCATTAGTCTTTGAAGAACTTTGTTTAAATTTTTTAATAGTTCTTTGTTACCTTTTTTGACGGCCATTCCATATTTATCTTGAAATAATATTCCGTCTAAGATTTTTAGCTCAGGATTATTGTTTACTAATTCTTTAGCCGGAAGTTCATCCATGATTATACAATCAGATTTATTATTCTTAACAGCTTCGGCAGCAACTAAAAACTTCTTCTGTCTATCAATACTAGCATTTTTATAATTAGTTGTTGCATAAGTATCTCCTACTGATCCAAGCTGAACTGATATTCTCATAAGATCTAGCTCTTCAAAAGATTTAATTGCACTATTTTTATTAACAACCACGACCTGACTTGATACAGTATATTCAATCGTAAAATCAACTTCTTTTTTTCGGTCTTCAGTAA
>CAZFQF010000006.1:855-7723 GCA_964520725.1 uncultured Muribaculaceae bacterium
TACTCATTCCTGCGGCGGCAAAATCTGCTTTACCACTTTTTAATTCATTTATTATTGAATCAAAAGCAATATCTTTAATAACTAATTTTTTATTTAAAGATGCAGCTATTTCTTTAGCTATATCAATATCTACGCCAACAATTGTTCCTTCTTCATAAAATTCGTACGGTGCAAATCCTGCTTCGGTTACCATTACAAGTTCGTTGTTATTTCGAGTACATCCTGTTGAAAATAATAAAAGTAACAGTAAGACTATTTTTACAGCTAATTTCCTCATAAAAAACCACCTCAGGTATTATATTTAAAGTATATCAAAAAAAGAAAAGTAAGTAAAGATTATAAATTGATTCTCGATGGTAACTTTTCTAAAAAAAAAATAATACTAATAAACCGTATTATTTCTCATACTTTATTAAAAATTAAAATCTAGTGGTTTTTTAGAGTTATTAAACTTATAAACAAATAAATAAACAAGAGGCGTTCCTAAAATAACTTCTATTAATACTTTGCCAATTATTTGAATAATTATCATTTTTATAATGGCATCATTCGGCATTCTACCTAAAAACGCGATTGAAATAAAAATAATACTATCAAAAATTTCTCCTACTATTGTACTTCCAATTGTTCTTATCCATAAAAATTTTCCTTTAGTAACCTTCTTGATTTTTTCCATTGTAAATGAATTTAAAATATTACCAATTAAAAAAGCTAATAAACTACCGATAACAATTTGAGGAGTAGTTTTAAATATTGTTTCAAAAGCTTGTTGTCCCTCCCAAAAATCTGGAGCGGGAATAATCATTGCTAAATAACTGAAAATAACTAAACAAAACTGGACTAAAAAACCTACTAATATAACATTTTTGACGTTTTTAAAACCATATAGTTCAGTTAATATATCTCCTAACATAAAACTAAAAGGATATATTAAAATGCCAGGTGTTACTACAAAATTAAAAAGCATAATCGGTTTGCAAGCCAGTAAATTAGATATTAACATTAAACTAATAAAAAATACAGAAATTACCATAAATTTATTATCAATATTTTTTGGTGAATCTAAATTTTTCATCTTAAACCTCTTCATATTCAACGGGATCTTTAATATTGTTTTTTTCGAAAGCTTTTAATCTACATAAACAAGAAGCACACTTCCCACATGATTTTTCTCTTCCTTCATAACAGCTCCATGTTAATTCATAAGGAACTTTATTATCAAACCCGATTTTTATTATTTCGCTCTTTTTTAAAGATACAAAAGGAGCTTTCATACTAACTATATTTCCGGTACCAGATTCGATTGCTCTTGCCATGTGATATTCAAATTCTTCACTGCAATCTGGATATACTCCATTAAGTGAATCATCACTATGGGCACCATAGTATATGATATTGCACTCTAAACTTAAGGCAATAGCGGTAGCATAAGATAGCATCACACCATTTCGAAAAGGAACATAACTATTTACAGGAACACGATTATTTTTTTGAGATTGATCCTCATAAGTAGAATATTCAATATCATCATTTCCTTTTAATAATGTACATTTTTTATCGAAACTAAATACCTCACTAATATCTTTTATTAAATGTTCAACTCCATAATAACTAGCAATTTGTTTCGCACAATTAATTTCCTTATCATGTTTTTGTCCATATGTCATCGTAATAGAGATAATATTTTCTTTACCATACTCCTTAATAGCATTAGCTAAACAAGTTGTACTATCAATCCCCCCACTAAATAAAACTAAACATTTTTTATTCATTATAATCCTCCAATTTATAGCCTTTAATTACATATAAATATTCTCTAAAGAAGTCTGCTTTTCCTAAATTATCTTCATATTCAGCTTTTGTTAACATTGTATGTCTCATTTCGTAATGAATTTTATTTTTTAAAAGTTCTACTTCTAATAATTCTGGAGTAGGAAAATTTGAACTTTGATTTGATAATAAAACATATTTCGAAACCTTTTGAGCCTCTTTTATAGCTTTTATAACATTTTTAATAACATTAGTTTTATCCCATATATCTATCTGTTTAGTTCGATTAATTTCGAAAATATTAGATAAATTATTAGCAGTATTGTCATACTCTTCGGTTTTACTGCCATCTTCTCTCCAAGGCCAGGCAAAATCCATAAACATTACATCAACAACAATCTTTTCTTGTCTTAATTTTTTAAAATATTGAAATAAATCTTCATTAAAAATTCTATATGCTTTAACATTCTCTTTTTTTCGTCTATTTAAATGGTTATAATAATGCTCTATTGTTAATTTTAATTCTTCGGTTAATTTTTCTGGGATTCGAGAGTTATATCCATATAAGCTAATATTTGCAGCAAACACCGCTGCTCTTTTTAAATAACTATCATTATAATCATTTAACCACTTAATATTTAACTTTTTGTTAAATTTAGGAATATCTTGACTCATAATAGCTCTTGCAATCGAATTACTGTATTCGCTAGCATCATTTATAATAACTTTATATCCTTTTCTAGCAAACATAAAGGCATTGGCATTTGATCCTGAATTTGTTTCAGCATAAATCCCCCCTTCTTTAATTAGTGGACTGATACATTTGTCAAAAAACTCAAAAAATCGAGATTGCTGACCAAAATATTCAATATCTAATAGTGGTTTTTTACCTTTTAAAATAATATCCATTTCTATTCTCCTAACTTATTTTAATTTGAAAATTCTCTTTTGAATCAATTCAATATTAGACTTTGGATCTTTTGTTCCATCCAATTCTAGAACTTCTACTCCTTGAGAAGCAAGTAACTCTATTTCTTCTTCAGTATTAAATTTTAACTTTTTTAACATTTCTATTTCTTCAGATGAAAATTTTCTTTGATCACGTTGTTCTGTTCTTCTAACATTTTCATCGACATCAATGCTTACATAACAAAGTAAATCTACTTTTTTTAATTCAAACAACATAATTTCTCGAAAACTTTTATAAAAAATTTCCCAATTAGGATAATCAGCTTTAATAATATCTTTTTGATATGCTAAAACCGAAATAAAATCTCTATCATAAATATTAATAGCCTTATTATTTCTTAATTTTTCTTGGATATAGTGATGATTAGCTGCTAAGATTAAACTTTCAAATAAAGAAGTTTTAAATTCGGTTTTCATTTGTAAAAAAACACTATCTTTAAACATCATTTCTAGGACTGGTTTTAATGGAGTATCTACTACTAAATCAGAAATATAATTATAATCAATTTTTCCTTCGTCAAATTTCTTCATAAGAGTATTGATAATTGTTGACTTTCCTGATCCGTTGACTCCTTCAAAAATCACATTCATTTTATAACCTCCTTAGTTTTTCATTTGCTTCATTAAAGCTCTCATCTATCTTTTGATTACTATTAAAATTTATTTCTACTTCATCAGAAATTTCCATACAATATTTAATATTTAAATTGGGAGTTAAATGTAAATAAGTATTTTCCTTGCATACATCGCATTCTTTTTCAGTGCACAAACATTGTACAATTTCAAAATTTCCAAAATCACTCGTAACATCATAAATTCCGTAACTGTGTTTTTTTTGAATTTTTGATGTAGGAATCAACTCTAAAAATTCAGGAATTGATATTTTATATTGATCATTAGCATATAAGATTAAAAATCTAGGATAAAATCCCTTACTATTACAATAATTTAAAAGACTTATCATTTCTTGTTCATTTATTGATTTAATAATAGGAATATTTAAACAAATTTTATGATCCATTTCTTTTACTTTTTCTAAATTATTAAGGACGGTTTCTAAAATAGAAGTTTTAACGATATTGCGATGATTATCTTGGTCTAATGAAGAAAGATTAATATGAAATTCAATATTCTTTAATTTTTTTAATTCTTCAAAATATAAATTTACTAAAGAAAAGTTAGTATTTATTATCATTTTAAAATTTTTTTTATTAAATGTTTCAATTAAATATTTTAGTTTTTCCCAATAAATAAAAGGTTCCCCGCCTGTAACTGAGATATTATAAACTTCATTTATCAAACAATATTCATATAATTTATCTATTTTCTCTTTAAAACTTTCAAAAGGCAAGGCCTCTTCTTTTTCATATCCTTCATGATGACAATAAAAACAATTATAATTACATCCGCTACCAATTATAAATCTTAGGCCAATTAGTTTACTCATTTTCAATCTTCCTTTCCCAAGGAAATACAATCCATTTGTATTCTTTCATATTTTTACCGATAAAAAAATTCGGTTCTTTTTCTATCTCCTTATTAAAATTATAAAGAGTTGCTATAAAAATATTTTGAGGGTTATATTGTTCTAATTCTTTTAGTAAAAAATCCAAAGTTAACTTAGTATCAATAATATCTTCAACAATAAGGATATTTTTTCCGGTTATTTCTTTTATGTTGATTTGGCCAATTAGCTTTGGTGAAACAAAATCTGAATTTTTATTATCATTAACACTTCTTCTAACTTGAATGAATGACATCGCAATATTATTAAAATTTGGTTGCAGCATCATTGCTGGAACTATTCCGCCACGTAAAACTGGAACAATGACATCAATTTTAATATTTTTATTAATTATCTGCTTATAAATTCTAGTTATTAAATTCTGCACATCTTGCCAATCAATATCGGTAATTTTATAATTTGTTGCCAAAATAAAACCTCCTTTTCATGTTGATCGTAACATACAAAAGAGGTAATATATGGTAACCTATTATGCTTTTATTATACAAATTGTATATTTGCTAACTTTGTAAGACTAATAATTTTAAGAAATTGATAAGTTCTTATTTCATCAATGTCATAACAAAAACCAGTAAAGAAATATAAATTTTCATATACATGAATATTTTGAGGCTTTATTTTTCGACAAACTATTTCATTGTTAGAATTAATATATTCCATTAACAAACTATCATTTTTCATAATAGCATCGGAAATAATTTTTCGGAAATTTTCTTGTTTTTTCAAATCTTGGGGATCTAACTCTAATTCTGGCACCTTAGAATAAAGAGATATTAATTTTAATTTTTCAATAATTATCGAGATATCTTTTATAAATTCTTTACGATTATTTTTTTCGAAATAATCAAGAATCTTTTCCATAACATTTAGTTCTTCTAAACTGAAATCCACATTATAATTATTATTACTTTTATCTACATAATAATATCCACCATTCACTCCTTTAATAGAATCAATATATATTCCGGCTTTTTCAAGCTCCTCCTTATATATTTTTACCATTTTAGGAGTAACTTCTAACTTTTGAGCTAAATGTTTTATTGTATATTTTTTACCTGACTGTAATAACTTTAATAACGTTAAAGTATTACCTAACTTTCCCATTGTCTTTGTCCTTTTTATCTTGGAGATATTTGGCTAATTCTACATAAGCATCTTCGTTCCAAAATTTCCATCTTTCTTCATCAGGAAATTCAGCCAAAGTTTTAGTTTCTCCCTCAGGAATAAAAATCTTATCATAACTCCAGCCAAAATTTCCAATCTTTCTTGAAGAAATTGCGCCTTTTGTTTTTGAAATAAAAACAACTGGATCTTTTCCTAATTCTGTATATGCTAATACTTCTAGAAAATAAGCTTCTCTATTTTCCGTTCCGCTCATTAATTTTAAAATTCCATCTTCGCCAATAGTTTCTTCTACGTATTTCGTATATGCTGAAGGGAAATTATTAAGTCCAGGAATAATTAAACCAGAATCATTTTTAAGTACTGATTCTCTTAACTCTTCACTAGCAAATTTAGAAGAATATTTTGCTACTTCTTCAATTGAATTCGCCTGGATTTCCGGGCAATCCATTTTTACTTGCTCTATAACAATATCAAGTGGTTCTAATACTTTTTTGGCTGTTAAAACTTTAAATTTATTTCCTGTTACATAAGTTATTTTATCCATTTAAATACCTCCTAATTAAATATTTATTTGATAATTATATTCTATAATAGTTTTTCACTAAAGTCAAAATGGATTGCGGAATGGATAAAACTCTTTAATATTACTTTTCTTAGTTTTAGATTAAATATTTAATCTCTTCACAGATCATATCTTCCATCACAAACCATATGTAAGCATTGCAAGTCACTCGTTAATTTATGAATTTGTTAAAGAGGGATTTGGAATAGGCATATTAGTAAAAGAGTTTATTGAAGATGATTTGAAAAACAAATTATTATTTGAAATAAAACTACAAGAAGAATTTGAGTTGGCAAGTTTAATTATTATAACAAATAAAAATAATTTTCCTAATTATGCAACTTCGGAATTGATTAATTTAATAGAAAATAAAAAAGGCGACTAAACCTTTTTTATTTTGAAATAAACATTAAAATAGATTTATATAGTTTTAAAATATTTCTATTATTTTTCCTGTTTACTTACATTTAATATTATCCCGATACTTGCTAAACTCACTAATAATGAAGACCCTCCATAACTAAAGAAAGGTAATGTAACTCCAGTTACAGGCAACAGACCAATAACAACACTTATATTTAAAACAGTTTGGAGTAAGATTCCAAATATTAAACCAAAAGATAGATATTTACCAAATAAATCATTGGAATTGATACTTAACTTTAAGACGTTATAAAATAGTATTAAATAAAATGCTGAAAGAATTATAATTCCTAAAAAACCAAACTCTTCACTAATAATTGCAAAAATGAAATCAGTTTGGGGCTCTGGTAAATAAAAATGTTTTTGAATTGAATTCCCAAATCCTAAACCAAATAAGCCTCCCGGACCGATTGCATATAGACTTTGAATAATTTGAAATCCACTTCCTAAGGGATCAGTCCAAGGATTAAGGTACGAAACTATTCTCGCCATTC
>CAZFQF010000006.1:7733-9312 GCA_964520725.1 uncultured Muribaculaceae bacterium
ATGGAGCCGCAATTATTAATCCAATAATGCCTAGAAGTCCACCTATTCCGACATAAGCAAAGAAACTAAGATTAATATTAGAAACAAAAATCATTCCAATCAAGGTTCCGACAATAACCATTCCGGTTCCAAAGTCTGGCTCTAACATAATTAGGGCAAAAAAGATAAAAATAACAATTAAAACCGGTAACGGACCTTTTTTAAAATTACTCATTTCTTTTAAATTGCTACTAAGATATTTAGCCACAAAAATAATCAGACCAATTTTAGCAAATTCACTGGGCTGGATTCCAAAAGAACCAATTCCAAACCAACTTCTTGAACCATTTCTGACTACCCCAATTCCGGGAATAAGGACAAGCCCTAAAAATAAAAAGCAAATCAGTAAAATCCAATTTGCTTTTTTTTGATATATTTTATAATCTATTTTTGATAAAACATACATAATAATAAATCCTATCACAACGAATATCGCTTGATGTTTGAAAAAATGATATGGATCTTTAAATTTATATTCGCTCCAAATACTACTTGAGGAATAAACCATAATTAATCCAAATAAAGTTAAGATTATGACTGGTAATACTATTCCTAAATTATGTTTTTTCATAGCCAACCTACCCCCATAGATTTTTTAAATCCAAACTCCGTATATAATTCCTATCATAGCTAGTAATAAACCAACTACCCAAAATAATTTCACAATATCAGTTTCTGTCCATCCCAGTTCTTCGAAATGATGATGAAGAGGAGCTTTTTTAAATACTTTTTTATTAAATTTACGAATTGCAATAATTTGAATTAAACTTGTTAAAGTCTCAACTACAAATACCCCACCAATTAATATTAAAGAAAGTTCGTGTCTAGTTAAAATAGCGATTGTTGCTAAAGCTGCACCTAATGCTAAAGAACCGGTATCTCCCATAAATACTTTCGCTGGATGAGAATTAAACACCAGAAATCCGAGCAATCCACCAATTAGAACGAAAGAAAAAATCGCTATTTCTTGATATCCTGCTAACCATGAAGTTCCCCAAGCAATAACTCCATAAGCAATAAAAGCCATGACTGAAAGTCCCCCACATAAACCGTCTAAACCATCAGTAATATTTACCGCATTAGTTGTTCCAACTAAAACTAGTAAGATAAATAATCCAAATGCCCAGCCCAAAGGAATATTAATATTCAAGGAAGTAATTATTAAATTTGAATCTCCACCATTTTTCTTGAAAATAATATAAAATACTAAAGCTATTAAAATTTGGAGAAATAGTTTAGTTAAAGTACTAAGACCAGCATTATTTTTATATTTAATTTTTAAATAATCATCAACGAAACCTACAATTGCATAGCAAATAAATACGTAAATAAGAATAACTAAATTAGAAGTAATTTCAATACTTCCCCTCCAGTATAATAAGCCCATGACTAAAATCGTTGGAATAATAAATATTAAACCACCAATGGTTGGAGTTCCATTCTTTTTTAGATGTCTTTCATTTATTAAATTACTAACGGTCTGCCCATATTTCAATTTCCTTAAAATGGGAATTAAAATTACTGCAGTTATTAATGAAAG
>CAZFQF010000006.1:9322-10166 GCA_964520725.1 uncultured Muribaculaceae bacterium
AACATAAGTCCTAAAATTGATTTTGCTAATATTAACATTCTTACACCTCATATCTATTATACTCTGTTCTTAATAAAATTGTAAACTTAATTTAGCATCAACTTGACAGTACTGCCTTCCTTAATGTAAGTATCTCCAACTGGACTTTGTTCTAATATATTACTTCCAGTTCCACTATATTCAACTTTGAAATTCTTTAAAATAGTTTTTACTTCTTTGACATCTTTCCCGACAACATTTTCTAAATAAATATATTTGGTATCTAGCCAATTATATTCTTTTAATAATTCGTTTTTAATTGGTTTATATTCTAAATAATCTATCATACTTAACATTACTTTTTTAGCGATCGGTGCCGCAACTGTTCCCCCATATTGCGTAATTCCTTTAGGGTTATCAACAGCTACATAAACCACATAATCAGGTTTGTCAGCTGGTAAGAATCCAATAAAAGATAAAATATAATTACCAGTCATATAAACGCCATTATTTACTTTTTGAGCAGTTCCAGTCTTTCCAGCAATTCGGTAATTTTCGATATAAGCTCCTCGCCCTGTTCCATTAGCAACAACTCTTTCTAAAGCATATCTAACCATTTTGGAAGTTTCTTCACTTATAACTCTACCATTTAATTTTGGTTTATTTAAAACAATAACTTGGTTTGTTTCTGATTCACTAATACTATGAACTATGTATGGAGTATATAAATTCCCCCCATTAATTGCCGCACTTACACCTCTTATTTGTTGCAAAGGTGTAACACTGATTCCCTGCCCGAAAGCTGTTGTAGCTGTTTCAATTGGACCCATTTCGTCAACTGGTTCACCAATTACATTTAATATTC
>CAZFQF010000006.1:10176-15946 GCA_964520725.1 uncultured Muribaculaceae bacterium
CTGTTTCAATTGGACCCATTTGATCTAATTTGAATAAGATCCCCGTGCTTTCACCATTTAAATCTATTCCAGTTTTAGAACCAAACCCAAATTTTATTAAATAGTTATAAAGTAATTCAGTTCCAAGTCTTTGACCTAAAACAACAAATCCTGGGTTACAAGAATTTTGAACGACTTCTAAAAAACTCTCATGACCATGGCCTCCTGCTTTCCAGCATTTAATTCTAGCACTGTCAACCATTATTGAACCACTATCATAATAATAATCTTCAAATAAATTTACTTTTTTTTCTTCAAGTGCAGCTGCTAAAGTTATGATTTTAAAAGTTGAACCTGGTTCATATGTGGCCCAAATTGGTAAATTACGATTTATTACCTCGGTAGTATAGTTCTGATATTTATTACTATCAAAATTAGGGCGACTACTCATCGCAATAACCTCACCTGTATTAGGATCCATAATTAGAATTAAAGCTTGCTCAGGGTTCAAAGAACTCATTACATTATCTAATTCTCTTTCAGCCATTTGCTGAATATTGATATCAATAGTTAAGGCTAAGTTATTTCCGCTGACAGGCTCATTATAAACTTCACTTAATTTAAGCCTTGATCCTTTACCATCAGAGTAGTATTTAATTGCCCCATCAGTTCCTTTTAAGTAATTGTCATATTCAAGTTCAATTCCTGACAAGCCTTGATTATCTATTCCAACATATCCTAAAACGTGCGATAGCATCGTTTCATGAGGATAATATCTTTTTGATTCTTTTACCAAGTAAACTCCATCATAGTTTAAGGCACTAATTTTCTCAGCGGTTTCGTAACTAAGACCTCTTCCTTCCGGATGAATTCTTTCAATTGAAGTTCTTTTTGTGACGTGATTATAAATATTTAAATAATCAGTATTTAAAATTTTAGCTAAATCTTCCGCAACTTTTTCTTTATTAGAAATTTGATTAGGAATAATAACTAGACTGGTAGTAGTAATATTATCCGCAAGAATAACTCCATTACGATCAGTTATTAATCCCCGATCTGATAGGATTGGTAAATTACGACTCCATAAATTATTAGCAAGTTCACTTAAATTTTTAGTTTTAAATACTTGAACATAAAAAATTCTAATAATAATTGCGAGAAATATTAGTAGAATAATTAAGTATATATAATATAATCTTTTTTGAATTTTGTAATAGAACATATATTTCACCAATTAAATATATGTTTTAAAATAAATATTTATTAATCTAAAAACTTACTAAAGACTCTTTCGAATTCAGAAATATGTGCTGGCTTGGAGATATAATCATCAAATCCTAAGTTTAAATATTTTTGTTTATCTTCTTCTTTATTATTAGCAGTTAAAACAATAATTGGTTTTAAATAACCTTCACTTTTTAATTTTTGCATTATTTCTGTCCCACTTATTTCCGGCATCATATCATCTAAGATTAAAATGTCATATTTATTAATTTTCATTAATGCAAATAATTCGCTAGCGTTTTCTCCTGTATCGACTTCAAAATTGAATTTTTCTAGAATTCTTTTGACAATTTTTAACATCATTATATTATCATCAATATATATTACTTTCTTTCCGTTATAATCTTTCATCTTCGACTCCCTTAAACATTTTTTGTTTTATTTTAATAGTAAATGTACTTCCATGATTAAATACACTCTCAGCTTTAATATTTCCATCCATCAGTTCCACTAACTGTTTTACAATTGAAAGACCCAAACCGATTCCTCTTTTATCACTTTGATTATGTTCAAAATCTATTCTTCCAAACTTACTAAATAAAGTCTTCATATCTTCTTCTTTAATTCCAATCCCTGTATCTTTAGAAATTATTTCGATATTACAAATGTCTTCTTTAGCTTTAAAATTAACAGTTAATTCTATTTTACCTTTGGTTGTATATTTAAATGAATTTGATAATAAATTCAAAATTATTCTTAATAAATTATCAAAATCACCGATTAAAACTTTAGGGTAATTTTCACTAATATTTAATTTAAATTTAATGTTTTTCTTATCTATAAGATAATTATTTTTAACTAAATTAGTTATTTTTTCAAATAAATTATCAGTTTTATATACTTTTTCTTCTAGATTAAAGGCTTTATTCTCAAGTTCAACGATTGATACAGCATTTGAAACCATCGTTTGAATATCTTTGATTCCTATTTCGATATATCTACTATTTTCTAATAACTCTTTATTATTAGTATTTTTAGCAATATCATAATTAAAATCATTATATGCTTGAACTAACATAGCTGGAGTATTAAGCTCATGTCTCATTTGTTTCAGCCATTCGTTTTTAGCATTATTTGCTTGCTCAGCTTCTAATTTTAAGATATTTAATTCCTCGGTTACTTTAGAATCAGGATTTTCAATCGTAAAATACATCGTTAAATTAATATAAGTAATTATACTAGTGGTTAAAAGTAATCCTGGATTTATTAATCTAATAAAAAAAGCACTAACAATAACTATTACAATCATCGTTAAGAGAGCAACTACTGGCATATATTTTTTATTAATAATATTTTTGATGTTAATTAAAACACTAACTAATATTGTAACTGTATATATTGAGCAACCAAAATATAAGAAATCAACACTTGGCCCATAGGGATACATGACATGATTTTCATCAAATATTGAAACAGAAAGAATACTTATTATTATTGAAAAAATAATAGTAGAAATTATAAGAGCTTTTTTTATTAATTTCATGTATTTTTTAAAATTCTTTTTATGATCTAAAGACATATTTAAAAAGTAGTATGTTAATAAAGCTAACCAAATAATAATATCTATATTATATAATTTAGTTATAATATAGATAAGTAGATGTTTAGGATATAAATATTCAAAATAAACTAATCCCATGTCTAATAATATTCCAATAAAATTAACGATTATTAGTAGTGAAAATACTTTAGTCTCGATTGTAGTTACTCTCTTTTTTGAAAAGTATACAATTATTACCAGTAACATACAGAAGAAACTAGCTATCTGCAAATATAAATTTGACATATTGTTTTTTTCACCTCTTTTATGCTAGATAATTATATCATAAGCCTGGTTTTATTTGCAACCAGTTAACGACAATATCAACTAAAAAGTCGATCGTTTTAAAGATCGGCTTTAATTAGTTGATATCTTATTTAATTATTAAACATTAACTTCTATATTTCCAACGAAAACTTTACCTTGATCTTCGTTTTGTTCTCTACCAATTCCTTTTAAATTAAATTCTATTCGATATTTTTGAACTACTCTTGGAGGGATAACAATTCTAAGAGCAATATTATCAGAGGCCTTAGGAACTGTTTGAGTTTCAAAATTTACTCCTCCATTGGATCCTATCACTTTATATTTTAAATTATTAGTTATAAAAGTATTTTTAACAACATTCCATCTAAGATTATAAAATAAAGGATAATCTGATAAGTTTTCAATAGTAAACTCTTTATAAGGAACTTTATTAACAAACCCTTCTATTTCTGGCTGATCATCTGGCAATAAATCCTCCACATTAACACTAACTCCATCAACATAATTTATTATTAAATATGGAGTATTAGTATCAATATCTGGTTTCCCATGTTGTGAAGAACTACCAGTTAATTCAGGATCATCAATATATCCAGGTTTAATACATTTGAAATCACAAATAAAATCGCCATCAGTGTCACACATTAAATCACATATTCCGTCACCATTAATATCAAGATTTAAATCCGCTACTCCATCATTATCCATATCAATATCAGTATCAACAGTACCATCACCATCTAAATCTAAATTTAAATCTGGCCATCCATCACCATCGATATCACAGTTTATTGTACATTTTTTACCACCTGTAGCATCATTCACGAAATTAAAGTCCGCAATCCCATCATTATTATTATCAATATTAAAGCGAGCCTTACGATCCCCTTTGTAATCAATATTAAGATCAGGTTTATCATCCTTATTAATATCAATATTTATTTCAGCTTTACGATCATTATTTATATCTAAATTGATATCAGCAATTCCATCACCATCAATATCTTTATTTAAATCAGCAATGCTTAAATAAACAAACCCCGCATAAGTAGCACCAATTAAAGTGAAAATAAATAACCAAATCGCAAAGATAAACCAGCTAAATCCTAAAGGTTTCTTAGGCTCAACTACAAACTGTAAGGTAAGTTTCTTCTTTGAAATTTTTAAGTTATATGGTAAATAGATATAATCATCTTTTGGATTAATAGTTAATCTAATACATTTCAAGATATGTTTTCTAGTTACTTTTAAATCATCTAAATAAATATCTTTTAAGAGCTTTTCTATTTCGGAATATTGCTCTTTTTCTGGCTTGATATTAAATTTAACTAAATCAATCGTTTGTCCGACTCTTGTAAGAATCGGATTTACTTTTGGTTCTTTTTTCTTCACTCTAGCTCCTCCTTTTGTTAAGTTTGCTTATTTATTTAATTAATAGCAATGCCTCTGCTCTTCGATCATAATTATCTTTAATAAAAGCTTTATAAACCAAATTAACGTTTTTAATCTGGTCTTGTTTATAAGCAGTTGCTAGTTTTAATTCATTAATAATTATTTTACCTAATTCATTTTCATCATTATCAAAATTTTTAGCAGTATCAAAAATCAATTTTTTAAGTCCGGAATATTTACCATCTTCACCATTTAATTTCTTTTTATCAGCAAAATTTAAAAGCGTATAATTTAAAAAGTAAGTAAATAAATAGTTTTGCTCAATATAAGGACTTTTTAAGTCAATTACTTCATGATATTTTTTTAATGGATTATCAAGTTGAAAATGCTCTAAATAATCCCATAAAGCAAGGGCGGCTTTAAAATTATGATCTTTTAAAATTATATTAGTTTTTCTAATTGGTGAACGAACTGGAGTTGCATTAACCATCGTTTTCATAAAATCACTAATTTTAAAGTCATTAATTACATTTTTTATATGTTCAATTTTTTCTTTTAATTCTTTAGCTTTTTCTCCACGAACAGTTAAATTCTGATAATTTGAAGATCTTAAAGATAACTGCATAGTTATATCTTCTTCTTTAAACTTTGTTTTAGTTTCATAATTAACAGTTTTAATATCTTTACTATATGACTCTTCATCTTTAAACATTGATTGGTTATAAATAAAGGTATGTAAATTATTTACTAAGGTAAAAATAAATCTATTTTCATATAAATCAATGGTCTCTTCTTTAAAAACATTTAATAATTTTAAAGGTTTAACAAAACCTTTATCATCAACTTCTTGGATTAATGCTGTATGTTGAGCTAAATGTTTAATAGATTCTTGTGTTACTTTTTTAGTCTGTTCAATTCTAAAGACTTCTTCTTCTTGAACAATAAAACGTCTTGGATTACGAATAATATTATCAATATAAGGAATTGCTTCATTAACATGATCAACCCATGAATAATCAACAGTAACTTTTTCAGATTGTTTTTTTACGTTAAAAATAGCATTAGTTTTTGATGTAAATAAATCTAAATCCTCACTAGGAGTGTTATTTACTAACATCATTAAATCTTCGACCATGTTATTTCTCCCTTCTTATTTTAATGTTAAGCTTGTCTTTTTAAACGTTCTAAATAAGCTTTACATTCTTTCATAACATCTTGACCAAAAGTTTGATCTAAAAAGGTTATAAATCCATCTATTTCTGTTCTAATATAAGATAAATTTAATTGTTCAAATTTTCTTAAAATTTT